>JAUVLC010000182.1 GCA_030595925.1 Clostridia bacterium
AGAATTTTTTCAACCGTATATCCAGGCAAATTTATTAATACATTTAAAGTGTGTTTATCCATAATCCATACATAATACACATTTTCTAAATATTATTCAATTTTTTTTTCATATAATTTGCAACTTATTTACGAATGAACCATAAAAAACAAGTAGATTAATTATTTTAACGTCATTTTTAACCTATGCACCATTCTACAAGGTTTAGTAGCTTTAAAAACCATAACAAAAACAAGGTAAACTTATGCTAACCACAATGAAATTATTAGGTGACCCGCAAGGGCTTGTTGAATACCACACCCACCAAGAAAACTACTACTTCAAACAAGCCGAAGGACTTGCCGATGTACTGCGAGATAAAGGACTTTCTATAATTTCAGACGAAACACTTGATCATGTTCAAGTCAACGGAAAACTCTGTGATACAATGGGATTAAAGGATGGTCAAGCAATCAGTGAACAGGGATTTTTGAACCTTTTAAACGGCAAAGACGCCTCTGGAACCCAACGCAGTAGAAAACATAAAGTCAAAGGAATTGACTTTACATTTTCCGCACCCAAGACCGTAAGCATTGCCGGATTGGTAACCGATAAAAACCCGGAAATTATCAAAGCTCACGACCAAACAGTTTTGGAGGTAATGAAAGAAATTGAAGAACGACACGCCATGGCTCAACCAAAAGCCGGGGTAGATGTCCGCACCGGAAAAATGTGTTACATTACTGTCCGGGACGGCTTCAACAGAGAACACGATCCGCAATTACATACCCATGTCGTTGTAACCAATTTAACCGAATACGAAAACAAAATCATGGCACTACGCAGTAGAGAAATTTTATCGCAAGACTTTAATAAATTATGGGGAACTATGTACCGCACCCGGCTTGCTTCCCAGTTAAAAAATTTAGGTTATAATATCAGCTACACCAAAGGCGGAGAATGGCGATTGGATAAAATCTCTCACAAAACCGAGCTGATTTTTTCCACCCGCAGACAACAGATATTAGAAGCCAAAGCCGAAGGCAAAAGGGATATGGACGCTTGGCGAACAACCAGAAAAGAAAAATCCCCAAAAAGCCCGAAAGATGAAATCACTAAGACCTGGCAAGCCAAGGCAGAACGAACCAATACCAAAACCGAAGAACAGAACAAAGAGCAAACAAAAACCAACCGGCAGGAATGGGCAAACAAAGCCGAGTGGTCAATCGAAGCTTACCACGAACGAAACAATTTCCGGAACAACACCAGCGAATCAGAAAAATGGCAGTTAGCAATCCGCAGAGCCACGGAAAAGAGTGCCTCATCTTCCCAACAAGCAGTAATAACCGAATACCTTGCCGAACGTATGCACGATGAAAAATGGGAAGATATAACCTATCAGGAAGCCCTGGTCAAATTAAACGAGCAGGTAAATATGGGCTATATCATCGAACTGCAAAAAGGAAGATATACTTCATGGGAAATGGTTAAAGCCGACCGGGAATATATGAACGCCAGCGGAACATCTTTGGATTGGGAAAAGGTAGATCCTTTAGAAGTTTCTAAAATCGTTGAAGGAGAGCGGAAAGCAAAAAGAACCAAAGGAGAAAGAACGCTTTCCGATATCCAATCGTTAGCCGTGCAAAAAATGATTATTTCTAATACCCTTTTAACTGTTGTTCAAGGAGACGCCGGCAGTGGCAAAACCACTGCATTAAAAACTACCGGCGACTTTTACAAAGAAAGAGGATTTGAGGTCATCGGTTTGGCTATGCAAGGGGTTACTGCTAAAAATCTGGAAGAAGAAACCAACATAAAATCAATCACCCTCAGCTCATTTTTATCGCAAGAAAGAAAACTTAAGCGAGAAAACAAAACAAAGGAACAAAAAAAGAGGGTACTCATCTTTGACGAAGTCAGCATGTTGGACTCAAGAAATGCATCCAAACTTTTTAAGCTAGCCGAAAAAAACAAAGACAAAATAATTCTGGTAGGAGACCGCAACCAGCTGGAATCCATATCCGCCGGCAAAGTCTTTGACCGGCTGGTAGAAGACTGCGAAAGAGCAGGAGACTTGATTAATCTAAACGAAAACTTTCGGCAAAGAGACGCAAAACTAAAACAATCAGTGGAATTTGCCCGGGACGGCAAAATGCTGGAAAGTTTAGAGCTATTAGACCAGCGAGAAAAAATAACCGAAATAACCGATAAACTAGAACGCCGGGAAAAAGTCGCCAAGCAGTATACTCCGGATACCCTGATTATAACCGGTACCGGCTCCACACGAAATGAAATAAATCTCAGAATAAGATTTGAATTGACAAAACAGGATAAAATAAATAACCTAGAAAGCAGGATGTATAAGGCAGTACGTACCGATCAGGAAGGCATAGAACACAGAAAAGACCTTAAACTTGCCAAAAATGATATAATAACCTTTACCAGAAACGAATATAAGGAATATGACCTACGCAACGGCGAAAGAGGTAAAATATTAGAGGCAAAAGAGAAGTCTTTAAAGATAGAACTAGAAGACGGAAGAAAAATAACTTTAGATACCGAAAAATATAAACACATTGATTACGGCTATGCCCTAACCACCTATAAAGCCCAGGGACAAACATATAACAAGGTAGTGGTAGAAGCCGATACCAACGTCCCGTCTTTGTTAGATATGAGAAACCAATATGTAAACATTACCAGGGCAAGAGACGACATTAAAATATTCACCGACGACAAACAAGGACTAAAAGAGCTGGCAGACATAAAAACCCATGCCAAAGACACCTTCTGCCGACCGGACATAACCTTAAACCAGGCAAAAAAATCCGAAGACCAAATCTGGACCAATATCCGCAACAAAACAGATAAAAAAATAATAGAGATACAACTTTTAACTGATTTAAACGATTATCGTCAACACAAGCCGGTAATTGTAAAGAACGAAAATATCCTTAAAGCTTATAGTTATGA
>JAUVLC010000131.1 GCA_030595925.1 Clostridia bacterium
CGTATCAAAATGTAATTTCCACCGCAAGTCATCAATTTCAGCAATATTTTTTGGTTTTGTCATCGGGATAGCTAAGTTTCGGCAACAAATTGCCTCACATTCTTTACATACATTCTTTTCTTTAACAATCATTGTTTCTCCCCCTTATAATTTACAGGGAGAAATTTGAAAATACTTTGCTTAAAACTCACTCTTCTTCCCCGACTAATACTTTATATTTTTCTTATTATTTAAATCTGCTATTTTCGTCAACTATTTCAAGCCTGTCCTTCTATTTTTCCCTGGCTGCAATTATTCCAGATATACATTCCTTTTTTCTTTCCATCGAAGGACGCTTCTACCGTCACATTGTTTTCGAGTATCGGGATTAAATATCCATCGCCAAAGGGGAAACTCTGTATAAGGGTAATTATCTGTAATAATCGGGACCCCCTCAAGATATTCGGCAAGTTCGTGTTCATTCAATATTAAAAGATTTTGTAGGGCATAAGCTGAAGAAATCGAATTATCCCATTCATTGATATCTGCCAGGAATTCCCGGTTTCTGAATATTTGATGAAAACGAGCAAGCGGCATATGTAAAAATTGTCGTGTTCCGATTAAATAAAAGCCGGGAAAGTTTGGCCCTCTCCACAGCGAAGCATGGGGAAAAACGCTTTGGAAGGTACTCATAATCATACGCACTTCTGTATACCTGCCCGGTGGAAGCCATAGACAAATTACACCATCGGGAGTAAGATGTTTTCTACATAACAAAATGAATTCCCGCGAATAAAGATTCACGGTTCCATCGCTATAAAGAGAAGGAGCAGGATCTATAGTAATAACATCATACAACTTTTTTCGCATCAGTAAAAAATTGCGTCCATCGTCGACGTAATAATTAACTCTGGTATTTTGCAATATTTCAGGTCCATCACTGTGGTAAAATTCAAATGTGTTATATGTGTCCGAAACTAATTCTACCACTTCAACGGTAAGATCCTTGTGTGCCACAGCTGATCGAAGAGTAGTTCCCATTCCAAAACATACGATGAGAATATCCTTAGGATTCTTACATAGAAGTATAGGCAAATGAGCCATGAGTTTTGCTTCGGTTGATAATATGGTCATACCAGATCCATTAAGCCATAAGTGTTTTTTCAAACAGTTTGTTTTAGAACCAAAGACAGTCATGGTTGCCGCTACATTTTCTTTGTGTAAATAAATAATACCGTCATCGTGAAGCTCATCTTGAATTCGATGTTTGATAATCTGATAAAATGGATCTTTCATTACTGCCACCATTGAAATTGTGCAAGCAATGCTAACAATTCCAACAACAAAACTCAGTGTCCGTTGGTAATTCTGTAAGTCAGTCAGGAACAATATTATTCCCAATAGTAAATTGAGCATTGCTAAAGCCAAAATGGTGGCTGAGGAACCCCACAGAGAAATAAGAAAAAATCCAATTACCAATGAACCAAAAATACAGCCTATGGTATTGATAGAATATATCTGACCTATAGATCTTCCCACATTTTCATTGCTTTTAGTAAAACATCGGGAAACTATCGGAAAAAGTATTCCAAAACATATGGTACTTGGAAAAACAAGCACACCGGCAGCTAAAAGTTTACTATAATGACCGGAAAGATATTTAAAAACGACTGTTTCCATAGGTACAAGTAACAACATCCCCAATAGAGCAAAAAAAGCTATTAATATCTCCAGAAGAGCAAATAAATGAAGTGGATTTTTTATGCGGTCAACAAATTTTGTTCCCCACAGACTACCCAACGCAATACCAACCAAATAAATGCTTAGCATAGTACTAAAGGCATATACTGACGTTTTAAGAAAAAGTTGTAAAATGCGTGTCCAGACTACTTCATAGCCTAATGCAGTGAACCCACTAAAAGCAAATGCGATAATAATAATTCGTCTGGTTCGGGTAGAATATGGAGATATTTTCGTTTCCACTACGGTTTTTCGGGATTCGGCTCTTTCCCCCTCTATGGAAATAGGTTCAAGAAACACTCTTCTCCAATCTATGTAATATGCAATAGCCGCTACACATAGGGTACCTCCTACTCCGATGAGGATTGTATTGATTTCTCCAAGGTAACCTAAAAAAACAAACCCGGCTGAAAAGACCCCTAAAACCGCTCCCAGAGTATTTATCCCATATAAGGATCCTATTTTACTTCCAAAAGTTGATTTTTCACGAGCAAGGAAACTGCTTAAAACCGGCAATGTTCCTCCCATCAAGGTAGTAGGAATAATAAGAGCTATAAAAACAAGGCCGGCCCGGACAAAAGAAAGCATTTGCCCACCAGTAAACGTATATACCCAACGATAGACAGGCACAAGCAAATCGAAAACAAAAGGAAACATCAAGGCTGACAATCCAATACCAAACTCAAGAAATGCATATAAGCGTAAAGGACGTGGTGACCGATCAGCATATCGCCCGAAAAAGTAACTACCCAATGCTAACCCGGTCATGAATGCCCCCAGCACAACAGACGTAGCATATACGGTACAGCCGAGCACCCTAATGAGCATACGAAGCCAGACTACTTGATATATAAGGGAACTAAAACCAGAAAGAAAAAAAAGAAAAAAGATAAGTCTTGTTCGGTCGTTTGTTTCTTTCATATTATATATTCATCCTATTTCCCGGTTAATAGATTAATTCATTCTATCTTCGTAAAAATCCAAAAGTCGGTATTTCGCTTAACAGCAAAGCCCAACGGTACGGGTAATCTCTCCTCCGCTGCATTGAGAAGCTGTGTCAAAAGCTACTTAATTATGTTATAATATAAATCATCAGCATAGTCAATAAAAACCATTAATAACAAGGATATAATATACAATTTAAAAAATGAGTCTCCCTCCCGTATGATAAGCATATGTGCTGCCCTCCCAAAATCCACTAGTTTTCTTCTTTTATTTTTACCAATAAATCAGAATTAAACATCTGAATTGGTGAAATTACTATTTCATCCAAATTAATTTTATTACCATATCTTTTTTTTATTAAGGCTTTAACCTTAGGGCTAGTTAAATCAAAATCTTTAAATTTTTGTAATTTACCAATCTCAATATTAAATACTCTTTTATATATTTTCCATACTAATTCTGAACAATAAATTTTGTTATCATCCCATTGAAAAAGATTATCATAATCTTTTTCTTTAAAATATTTTCCGATTTTTTTCATCTTCAAAATATTTTTAGTAGTCAATATTTCATCTGCATTTTTTAGTCTTTTAATTACATAATGTTTATTTTTTCCCCTTTTAATCCATTTATCCAATGGTGTTAGTCGCACAGGTTGTACTGCTTCATAAACATAAAATTTGTCTTTATTTTTATAAATAATTCCCATATGAGTATATTTGGATTTAGTTGCAAGCTTTAATTCCACGCCTTGTGAAGACATTGATTCGTGGAAAATTATATCTCCATCTTTTATATTTTTATCAATGCCTGATTTGCAACAACTAGTAGAAAAAATTAAGATGACGGAATATAATAATACATTTTTCATGAAATTTTCCATATAGCAATATAATTTATATGCTTCCTAAAAGGCAGCAATCATTACGCCCAATGTTCCACAGCTACACAAAGTTGACAAGCAACAAAAGCTAATTTGGACAAAGCAAAGCAAAGTCGTGTAGTCGCTGTTAGGCATAATGCCCGGATTTTCATAAACAAGTTTCAAAAAGTACATGGAAATAGTAATTAAAATCATTCATCCCTTGTCGCTTTATAAAACGTGCTTACATCCGGATTCTTTTCTCCAAATCTTTCAATGAGTTTTTTTACGATTTCAGGGCATTTAACACCTTTTTTTTCTTGTGTCTTAATAAACTGATAAGCTGCGAACAGTGAAGAAGGGCCAATTTCCGATGCAAAATACCCGATACCTTGCTCCCAAACAAACATCGCAAATAATTCATCCAATTCAGCAACAGTAACTCCAATTGAATATGCTTTAATCAACTCTCTTGTTGCCTGTCTCATCCGGCCTGCCCCAACACCATTGGCAAGAGACAATAAAAGACGGGTCTTCATGTCAATTGCCGGATTTTCCTGTCCCCAGATTAAATCCCGGAAATTAACAACTACGTTAGATAGTTTGGGATCAATGAGATTGAAATTCACAATCGCTGTTGGTTTAAGCGGAATATCCATACCATCAGCATATTTTGGACTTTTCATAATACTACGATAAAAATAAACCTTATATTCCGTTTCAGATATTTTATCAGTATGATGTTCATACCCTAACTCCTCAAAAGCAGAGTATAGCGGAATAGGCTCAAAACTCTGCACAATGCATAATCCATTTCCCATTTCCAAACCTTGAGCTTTTTTCAATATGGAGGGTAAAAAATTACCTTTCAACTCCCGCACATCTTTTACTTCAAAAGTTTCTTTCTGGTTTAACCAATCTTTTTTCATCTTCATTCCTCCTCGTATAATGTGTTTTTGTTAAGTCTTTATATTTCCACTTCCTTTCCTCGCAAAATTAATTTTTTCTTTTCGTTTTGTTTATTTTAAAACTAAAACTCAAGGACGCGATTTATTTTTGTCCACCGTAGTCTTTTGTTTAGCATCTTTGTAAATTAAAGGAATAAACTCGTGTTTTATTAGTGTTGGGGAAACATGCCAAAATCTGAAACCCAAAGGTCGCCCATAAAGATTTTTGCTGGTTGTTTCGCCGGTTACCAATTGAATACCTTTATAGTCATTGACGATTATCGTATGTACGTGTCCTGTAAGAACGGCAACAACTCCGTTTTGTTTCAGTAGAGTCAACAACTTATTTCTCCTCTTCCGCGGCAAATTGTAATACTTCTCTTTCTCTTTAGGACTTCTCAAATATAAAGGATAATGTCCCACCAGAAATATTGGACTCTTTTTTTTGCTCGCAGCTGCCAATGTCTGTTCAAACCATAAATCATGCTTCTTTAATTCATTTTTAAGTGGTGCTTTCCATAATTGTGTGTTGACCATGACAAAAGTGTATCCCTTGTGTTCAAACGAATAGTAGTCTTTCCCAATGACTTTGCGATATCGCTCTAATGATGCATATGTCGGCTTATTACCAACATCATGATTTCCGACAACGCAGTAACAAGGAACAACCAATTCATTTTTGATCCTATTAAAATCAGTAAATGATTGGTCATCGGGTTGAGAAACAAGGTCACCACAAATAACAACAAAATCCGGTTTGAGAAAATTAATTTGTTTTACGGCCAAACCAAATGATTCAACATCGTGTTGATAGCCACCAACTCCCAATTGCGTGTCGCATACCTGCACAAAGGTGAAAGTTTCTGCCTTAAGCCCATCAGGATCGGACAACAAAATCGTTATCATAGATAGGATAATGCCAACAAAAAAAGTACAATACCTAAAATTTTTTTTCACCTATTCCTCCTCAACTCCAAATAATTCCATTCATCCAATTTTAATACGCTAAATAATAGCGCAAACGTTTTCATTTATTTCTCTGTTATTTAAATTTAATCCTCGCTTTATGTTAATTACGTCAACCCCCCGTCCCTGTTTCCTGCAGTAAAATATCCCAAGCACAGCCAACGTTGAATTATTTTTTTTCTATCCACACATCTTTATTAAGCCATTTAAAATTTTATCTGTGTAGCCAGGATGTAATCTAAAAACGAATTGCTATGTCATATAAATTAAAGTAGCTGCATCAATTTGCATGGCAATAATCAATAATACTATCGATATAAATAAGACTGCTACTGTAATCCACAAATTTTTCCAATTATTTTTTATCAAATCCAATACTACAGAAAATGCACCAATCAATATTAAAATTATAGTTATCGCTGCCAATAGCATCTCTATTGGAACATAAATACTTTTCGTATACATATCTGAGTATAGTTGATTATTATGAAGGAATGCAACGATCAATAATATTGTTGGTGTTAATAATGTAATTATATTTCTCATTTTCATAATTAATGTAAAAATCAATTTTTAAATTATTTCCGATAACATTTCGCGTGTATACAACGCTTTCACCGGAGTGATACTAATGGTGAAAATATGGCAAAGCCCAGAGTGACCAACAGGAAAGGAGAGTGTACACGCTGTTGTGCGATAAAACAAGTTATTACTTTTCAGCAATAACCAGCATCTCAAAATCTTCTGTTGTAAGTTTATCCTTTCTTGAAAAAACTCCGAGTTTTGCTCCATAAATATCAATCTTTTTAAATTCGAGTGATTTTAATAGCCATGTAATTTCAGA
>JAUVLC010000129.1 GCA_030595925.1 Clostridia bacterium
CGGGATAAATTTGGAAAACTGCCTGGGAGTGTAATAGCTGATAGGATATATGGGACACGGAAGAATCGTAAATTTCTGAAGAAAATCCGTATAAAAGATGCCTTTCCGTTATTAGGTAAAGCGAAATTGAGTGAAAAAAAACGCAAAGAAGTTCGAAAGGCGCAAAGGAAACGGAATCAAATAGAAGGAATGATTTGTTGTGGAAAAAGGAAATATCAATTGGACAGGGTAGAATATCGCATTGCAGACGGAGCAGAAATGTGGGTAAGGATGGGATTAATAGGAATGAACTTAACGGCAGCTTTAAAGAGAATATAATATCGAATAAGATGGGATAAGATAAGAGAAAAAAAACAAACGGATAAAAATAGGATGTTGAATTATTTCAAAGAAATGTTTTTTTAATTAAAATTTGAAAACAAGTTTTTCAACAGACCCTAATTTCATTAAGATGATCAGGTAAATTGAAAATGAGTAAAATTAAAATAGACAAGATTATTCGGTCAAAAAGAAGGACTTTAGCGTTGGAGATTGAGCCTGATGCCAGTCTGATTGTCAGGGCTCCTCAAAGAATTTCATTAGATTACATTGAACAAATTGTGCAAAAAAAGCGTTTATGGATACAAAGTAAACAGCAATTGACCAGGGAGAAACATGCAAAAATACAATCAAATGGATTTGTGAATGGGGAAGGTTTTCTTTATTTGGGCCATACCTATCCTTTATCTATCGTTAATAATAATGTTCCGTTTCTATTCGATAATAAATTTTTACTTTCAAAAGATCACCTTCCAAAAGGGAGAAAACTATTTATAGATTGGTATAAGAAAGCAGCATATCAGAAGATAGGAGACAGATTAGATTGGCATTCTTCTATTTCCGGGCTTAAATATAACAAATTTGGCATAACAAGTGCTCAAAAACGTTGGGGTTCTTGTAATTATAAGAATAATTTATCTTTTAGTTGGCGATTAATAATGACCCCGTGGAGGATAATTGATTATGTGGTTGTTCATGAATTAGTCCATACTGTAGAAAAAAATCACTCAAAGAGGTTTTGGAATAAAGTTAAGTTGTTGGATCCGAATTATCAAGACAACAGGAAATGGATAAAAGAAAACGAGCATAGATTAATAATTTAAATATTTGTTATGGTTATCAAAAATAGGGCTGAATAGAGAACGGTCCCTTATTTTTCTCGAGACGTTCCAAATGATTTTTTGTTAGCACTCGAAAATTTCCTTGACACCACCAAACAATAAACATAAAATAGGTTAAAATAATTAACCAAGACTTAAGTTCCAAAACAAGGAGGAGGTAAACAAAAATGAAGAGAATTCTTTCTATTTTATTTGCTTTAATACTGTTGATAGTATGTTTTGTTTATATCAATATCGGAAAAAAGAAGGCAAAATGGCAGACCGCAGAACTTATTGAGACAAATGTAGGAAATGCCTTGTCTCCTCAAGTGGCCATGGATTCAGATGGTAATGCCATTGCTACCTGGTACCAGTGGGATGGCACAAGGTATATTTGGGCAAATAGATACGTAAAAGGCACAGGCTGGCAGATTGCAGAACGCATTGAAACAGATGATGTAGCAGATGGCTTTTATCCTCAAGTGGCCATGGATTCATATGGTAATGCTGTAGCTACTTGGCAACAGAATGATGCCACAAGGAATAACATCTGGGCAAATAGATACGTAAAAGATACAGGTTGGCAAACCCCAGAACTCATTGAGACAGATAATACAGGAAGTGCCTTTCCTCCTCAACTGGCTATGGATTCAAGTGGCAATGCTATTGCTACCTGGCCTCAGCGTGATGGGACAAGGTATAACATCTGGGCAAATAGATACGTAGCAGGTACAGGTTGGCAGACCTCAGAACTCATTGAGACGAATGCAGAAAACGCCGGCTTTCCTCAAGTGGCCATGGATTCAAATGGTAATGCTGTTGCTACCTGGTCTCAGAATTCTAACATCCGGGCAAATAGATACGTAGCAGGTACAGGCTGGCAGACCCCAGAACTCATTGAGACAAATGCAGGAAATGCTAGTTCTCCTCAAGTGGCCATGGATTCAGATGGTAATGCTATTGCTACCTGGCAACAGAGTGATGCCACAAGACTTAACATTTGGGCAAGTAGATACGTAGCAGGTACAGGCTGGCAGATTCCAGAACTTGTTGAGACGAATGCAGGAAACGCCGGCTACCCTCAACTGGCTATGGATTTAGATGGTAATGCTATTGCTACCTGGCAGCAAAATGATGGCACAAGGAATAATATTTGGGCAAATAGATACGTAGCAGATACAGGCTGGCAGACCCCAGAACTTATTGAGACAGATAATGCAGGAAACACCGGCTCCCCTCAAGTGGCCATGGATCCAAATGGTAATGCTATTGCTATCTGGTATCAGAATGATGGCACAAGGAATAATATCTGGGCAAATAGATACGTAAAAGACACAGGCTGGCAGACCGCAAAACTTATTGAGACAAATATAGGAAACGCCAGTTCCCCTCAAGTGGCCATGGATCCAGATGGTAATGCTATTGCTACCTGGCATCAGAGTGATGGCACAAGGAATAATATCTGGGCAAATAGATATGGGGAATAATAGGGGATATTATAAAAAACTATCTGTTCCTAAAACCGCAACAATGGTGTTTTTAGGTACAAAGCTTTTGGGTCTGTTGGGCTTCAAAAGAAAGAAAAAAGTTTAAATTAAATAAAAAAAAACAAAGGGGTCTGACTTTTTTATTCTTAAATTATTATTTTAAGACCATTCCCTATCCCTTTCTCTTCGTGTTTTTTCCACCCCACAAGCAAAACTTTTCCATTGACTTTCTACCATTTCAGTGGTAATTTATCTAAAGAAGGGAATAATTTACCGAAAAGAAAGGGACATATAATGGAAGAGAAATTAAAAAATAAAATTTTCATTGTGGATGATGAGGAAGGAGTGAGAGATGTGTTTAAAAAAGTTTTAATCTCAAAAGGATATGAAGTAGAAGTTTTTCCTAACAGTGAAGGATTATTAAGTTATATAATTTCCTCTCCTCCCGACCTGCTTATTATGGATCTTAACCTGCCGTGGGAAAAAGGGGAAGATTTTATTGAAAGATTTAAATCCATCGAAAAAATCGGTAACCTGCCTGTCATTGTAATTTCCGGAAAAAAGATGTTGCCATCCAATATTGAACACCTTAAAATCAAAGGGGTATCAAGTTTTTTTTCAAAACCTTTTGATATCCAGGATATTCTAAATGAGATGTCAAAGATATTAATGTAAAAACCGTCCCAAAAAAATAAAAACTTATGAAAAATTTTTCTATTCTTGAAAAACAATTTGGAGAAACTACGCTATATAAACTTATTAATAATTCAAATAGTGAATCTGTGAGCATAACGCAATTTGCTTCTTCTATTGAAAGTTTAATGCTTAAATTCCATTCCGGCCTTAATAATATTATATTTTCCCATAGCTCTTTTGAGGAATTAAAAGCAAAGCCATTTATTGGAGGTGCTTCTTTTCTTTCTGTTGCCGGAAGAGTTCCTAATGCCAAAGCAACAGTAAATTTACCAGGCAAAAAAGAGAATTATAGATTGCCATTCACTAAAGATACTAATTATTTTATTCATGGTTTTGCAGGGATGAGTGAATTTGAACTTGTGAAAGAAAAGTCCGGAGTATTTGATGATTGTTGTGTATTGACTTTGCGCTATGTTACGGATAAAAGATATAAAGAATATCCTTCAGGAATTGAGATGGTAACAAGTAATATTCTTTCCGAAGGGAAATTTGAAGAGCGTGTTTTAATAACGAATAAATCAGATAAGGTTGTGCCCGTTGCCGCAGGAAGGCATGCTTCTTTTTGTCTTTCATCTGGTGGTGCAACGCTGATTGATAACTGGCTGTTAAAACTAAATGCCAGGGAAAAATTGGAACTAGATGGTAACAAGTTATTTACCGGTAAGATGTTATCATTAAATGAAAATGATAAATTTAATTTTAATAAGATTCATTCGCTTAGCAATTTGGAAATGGATACTATTTATATGATAGATGGAAATGAATACAGTAGGGAAGCAGCGGTTTTATATAATCCGGAAAACAAAATTGGTATCAAGCTGTCCGTGGCAAAACAAGTCAATAATTTGGTTGTCTGGACCAATGATATGGGTCCATCTAAGTTAAGCAGACAATTTGTAGCTCTGGAACCTTGTTGTAATATAGGTGCATCTTTTTCCAATCCGGAGATAATTAAACAAACAGTTTTATATCCGCAGGAATCACTGTCGTATTGGTGGAATGTGGAAGGGGTACAATAGCAATGGTCGGTAAGCAGTACATTATTAATAGCAAATGAGGATATATCTTGACATCTTGACAACGTTCCCAAGGCTAATCTAAAAAAATGGCAAAAAAGACTTGACAATGAAGCAAATATACTATATAATCGCTTCATATAAAGAAGCGAAAAGAGGTATTAAATGTCGTATATATGGAATCTAAAAGAATGGCCTCATTTTAAATGGCAAAGTGATAAACTAATTGATAGTTTGAGTCGTGCAAGGTTTGCTCAAGGAAAATTGTTAAGTAAAATACGTTCTTTAGGATTAGTCCTTGGTCAGGAATCGAGATCCGAAATATTAATTGAAGAAACAATCAAAACGGCTGCCATCGAAGGGATACTTTTTGATAGAGAAGCAGTGCGTTCATCCGTTGCCAGAAAATTAGGATTACCGACAGCAGGGTTAAAACCATTCGATAGAAATGCAGATGGCTTAATCAATGTAATTCTTGACGCGACTATGCATTATAAGAAATCACTAACAATAAAACGTTTAAAATCGTGGCAAGCAGCATTATTTCCTACGGGGTACTCTGGGTTGACAAAAATTCGGGTTGGGAAATGGCGAGGGAAAACAACAATGCGTGTGGTGTCTGGACCGATAGGGCGGGAAAAGATTCATTTTGAAGCACCACCGGAGAATAGAGTTGTTTTTGAGATGAAAAAGTTTATATATTGGTGGGAAAAATTGTCAAAGGGTATAGATGGATTGTTAAGAGCGGGAATTGCACATTTTTATTTCGCGACTGTTCATCCGTTTGAAGATGGCAACGGGCGAATAGCCAGAGTGCTGACAGATATGGCATTAGCACAAGATGAAGATTTATCAAAAAGATATTATTCCCTTTCCGCCAGAATAATGGCTGAGAGGAAAGCATATTATAAAACCTTAGAGAGAAGTCAGAAAGGCTCATTGGATATAACGACGTGGTTATTATGGTTTCTTAAATGCTATGTGCATGCGATAGAAGATTCGAAGAAATCTATAGCTATAGTATTGCAAAAATCAGCCTTTTGGCAAAAACATGCTCAGACTATACTTAGCAAAAATCAGCAAAAAGTAATCAATCGTTTGTTAGAGGTAGGACAAGGCGGTTTTGAAGGGGGTTTGAGTACAAGAAAATATGCAGCAATGACAAAGACAAGTAGGGCCACAGCATACAGAGATATTACTGATTTATTGAAGAAAAAAATATTGATTTGTCGTAAAGCTAAGGGCCGAAGTGTATCCTATGATCTAATTTTTCCTTCTATTGACTAAAAGGCAGGAAGTTAACGGGAGAGTAAGGGATACAAGTTTAGAGATTTAAAGTATCGACAAAAAAACGAAAGCAGAAGAACTATTGGGATATTTTAGGAGGAAGAAAAAGAAGGTAAAAAAAGGAGGAGAAAAGAAATGAGAACGGTAAAAATTTCCATAGAAGATCTAATAGAGGCATTTGAGAATTGTTCATTTGATGTTCAATATTTTTTGGATATGGAAAAAGGAGAGGTTGAATTTATTGGAGAATTTGAAGATCAAAAAGACAGAAAAGAATTTTATGAGAAAATAGATTCTAACAGTGAAAAATATTTGAGTATTCCTGAAAAAGATTCCAGAGAAGAGTATCATGTAATGGTGGATTTTGTTAATAACGTAAAGGATAAAATATTACAGGATAAGTTAGCCATTGCTTTAGACGGAAAAGGTGCGTTTGGCAGGTTTAAACGAGTACTTTCAGAATATCCCAAAGAAAGAAAAAGATGGTTTGAATGTAAAGATGAACAAAGCAAAGAACTGGTTAAAGAGTGGCTTCAAGAAAATGAGTTGGAATTAGGATGAGTTTTGGAGATTAACAGAGTTTTGTTAAGGTTTTAAAGTATGGACAGAGGAAACAATAAGTGTATTTGCCGAGAGCAAATATTTAATGGAACCGGTGTAAAGAGAGGGGTATATCTTGATAATGCCATGTTCCTTAATTCATAGAAACAGGTATAAAATATATGGATACAGACGTAGATAAATTGACGCTTAAAGAATTAGTTGAGCTTAATCACAGGATTTGTGAAAGAATCAAAAATTTAACTGACAAAGAGAGATTTGAAGTTCTGCAGAATTTCCATGTAGGAGAGCAAGTTAGATTTCAAAGTGAGGGAAATGCAATTACAGGAATAGTAATTAGAATTAATCGAAAAACAATTAGTGTAAAAACTAAAGAAGGCTACTGGAATATTGAGCCACAATTTATTACAAAGGTAAAATAA
>JAUVLC010000107.1 GCA_030595925.1 Clostridia bacterium
GATTTGGCCGAAGCCTAAAACCTATATCGGAATTTGGGTGGCGGGGTTAATCTTGACAAGAATATATAAATAAAGTATTATAAAAAAACTTTAACAAATTATGTAGTTTGTCAACGAAAATTTTGTTCATCAACTAGTAGTCTAAAAGGAGATAAAAAGTGACTGAAGATATTAATTCATTAATTTTACAAAGGAAGGATAAATTAGCAGAATTATATGAAAAGGGAATAAATCCTTTTCCTCACAAATTTGAGGGGAAGTGCAAATCTGTTGACCTTAACGAAGAATTTAAATCCTTGAGTAATGGGGAAGAAAGTGATAGACAGGTATCTTTTGCCGGGCGGATGATATCCAGACGCATTATGGGAAAAGTCAGCTTTTCTCATCTTAAAGATGGTTGGGGTAAAGTGCAGATTTATGTTGGTAAAAATGATTTGGGAGAGGAAAACTACCTTTTCTATAAAAGAATAGATATAGGTGATTTTGTTGGGGTGAAGGGTAAAGTTTTTAAAACAAGAACAGGGGAAATTACTATTCATGTGGAGAAGTTAATTTTATTGGCCAAATCATTGCGTGTTTTACCGGAAAAATGGCATGGTTTGAAAGATACGGAAATTCGCTATCGTCAGCGATATGTAGATTTAATTATGAATGACAAGGCAAAGGAAATTTTTATTATACGCAGCAGAATAATAAAAATGATAAGGCAATTTTTGGATAAAAGAGATTTTTTGGAAGTGGAAACCCCGATGATGCAATCTGTTGTGGGAGGGGCTACCGCCAAGCCTTTTGGTACCCATCATAATGCATTAAATATGGATTTGTTTTTGCGGGTTGCTCCTGAATTATACCTTAAACGATTAATCGTTGGGGGTATGGAAAGAGTCTATGAGTTAAATAAAAATTTCAGGAATGAGGGTATTTCTACCCGGCATAATCCTGAATTTACTATGCTGGAAATATATCAATCGTATAGCGATTATAATGAGATGATGGAAGTCTGTGAGGAAATGATAGTCGGTATCACCAGAGAAATTTTTGGAAAATTGGAGATTGAATATAAAGGGAACAAAATAGACTTATCCCCTCCGTGGAAGAGAAAAAGTTTTTTTGAATTACTTCAGGAAAATACCGGTATTGATTTTAGTACTGTAAAGGAAAAGAAAGAAATGATGGATATAGCGGATAAACTGAATGTTAAGTATGAGAGGGAAACTAAGTCTCATAAAATTCTCGATCATATTTTTGATTCCTTTGTAGTACCTAAACTTGTCCAACCTGTATTTATAACGGATTATCCGAAATACCTTTCTCCGTTAGCTAAATCAAGGGAGGATAATTCCGAAATAGTAGAAAGATTTGAATTGTTTATTGGTAATTTCGAGTTAGCTAATGCTTACTCAGAGTTAAATGATCCGATAGAGCAGAAAAAAAGAATGGGAGAGCAAATGAAGGCTAAGCAGAAAGGAGACCAGGAGGCACAAATGCTGGATGATGATTACATTCGTGCTTTAGAATATGGAATGCCTCCCTGCGGTGGCTTGGGGATCGGGATAGATAGGTTGATTATGCTTTTAACCAATTCCAGTTCAATTAGAGAGGTAATTTTGTTTCCACAAATGAAAAAGGAGTGATGTGGTTTAAATAAAATAATTTATGAGTTATGAACTTTTTATTAGTTTAAGGTATTTGATTGCTAAAAGGAAACATGTTTTTGTGTCTTTAATTACTATTATTTCTATCGGAGGAGTGGCTTTGGGAGTGGCGGCATTAATTGTTACTCTTTCGGTGATGAACGGTTTTCAAAATGATTTACGAAGTAAAATTCTGGGGATGTCTGCACACATAGCTGTTTTAGATCAAAAAGGGGAAGGAATATCCTTATCAAATTTACAACAGATAAAAGAAAAAATAAAACAGGAGCAACAGGTTGTCGCTGTAGCCCCTTTTGTATATGGGCAGATAATATTAAAAGTGGGAAAAGAGGTGTCGGGATCTGTAATTAAAGGTATCGATCCTTCTCAGGAGACGAAAGTTTCTGATATTGCTAAAAAAATTGAGAAAGGAAGTTTGAATTCTTTATCGAGCGATGGTTCTTTACCGGGAATTGTTTTGGGGGAAGAATTAGCCAGAAATTTAGGCGTTTTTGTGGATGAAGAAGTTGTTTTGATTTCTCCCTATAGTGTAGTGACCCCTCTGGGAATGATGCCCCGGATGAAGAAATTTAAAGTGGGAGGTATTTTTAGTGTTGGTATGTATGAATATGATGCTAATATGGCTTTTGTTTCTTTGGGTGTTGCCCAAAATCTTTTTAATTTAAATGATAAAATTACTGGGTTAGAAATAAAAATTAAGGATTTATTTAAAGCGAATCAAGTGGCAGCAAACCTTCAGGAATTACTTGGCTATCCTTGCTGGGTACGAAGTTGGATGAGTAGTAACAAAAACTTATTTACCGCCTTGAAATTAGAAAAGATTGGGATGTTTATTATTTTAACTTTAATTGTTCTGGTGGCTTCTTTTAATATCATTTCCACGTTGATTTTAATGACTATGGAAAAAGTTAGAGATATTGGAATTCTTAAAGCTATGGGAGCCAAAGACGGGGCAATTATGAAGATTTTTTTATGGGAAGGGTTTATTATTGGTTTTTTGGGGACTGTTTTAGGATGTTTTCTGGGGTTTGTTATATCTAAAATATTGGAAAAGTATGAATTTATTAAATTGCCTGCGGATGTTTATTATATTGCTACCTTTCCGGTAAAAATTCAGGTGATGGATTTTGTTCTGGTTGGTTTATCTGCTGTTTTGATTAGTTTTTTGTCCACTATTTATCCTGCTTATAAAGCATCCCGGTTAGATCCGTGTGAAGCAATTAGATATGAATAGACGGACAAAATAGGCCTAAATGATTTAATGGTAAAAAAATGGAAATTATTTTAAAAACAGAAAATTTATGTAAAAATTATTTTCCCGGGGAAGAAGAACTCAGGATTTTAAGGGATGTTAATTTAAATATAGAAAAGGGAAAAATATATGTTGTTTTTGGCCCTTCAGGGGCAGGAAAAAGTACCTTACTACATATTTTTGGTACAATAGAGAAACCAAGTGAAGGCAAATTTTTTTTTAACGGAGAAGAGATTAGTAATTTTAATAGAAACCAGTTAGCAATTTTACGTAGCAGGGAAATTGGTTTTGTTTTTCAGGCTCATCATCTCCTTCCGGAATTTACTGCGTTGGAAAATGTTATGATTCCTGCTTTTATAAGAACAGAAAACATGGAACGTCAGTCAAGAAAAAAAAATGAAGAGAAAGAAGGGATTAAAAAAAGGGCACTGAAAATATTAGAAGAAGTAGGGTTAAAAAACAGAATAAAACATAAACCTTCGCAATTGTCGGGGGGTGAACAGCAAAGAGTGGCGATAGCTCGTGCATTAATTAATAATCCATCCCTTATCTTGGCTGATGAACCAACGGGTAATCTGGATAAGGAAACAGGTAAAAAGATTTTTCAATTATTATTGGATTTAAATAAAAGTATAATGGCCACTTTAATTATTGTTACTCACAATGAAGAATTGGCAAAACATTCTGACAAAGAGATTCATTTGGAAGATGGGAGGATCGTAGGATGAAACATCTGAAAGCTAAGGGTTTTGAAAAACAGCTTTTTTATCTTTTTGTCGTTTTTGTTTTGTATCGGAGTGAAGGGTAATTTGCCGTAGAAATTTCGTAGTTATTTTGCAGAGATCTTAGAAAGTTACGATAAGGGAGGGAAAGAAGTGC
This sequence comes from Clostridia bacterium, assembly GCA_030595925.1. Lineage (GTDB taxonomy): Bacteria > CBDUZB01 > JAGLHV01 > JAGLHV01 > JAGLHV01 > JAGLHV01. Next base: position 3,787 of record JAUVLC010000107.1, read on the forward strand.
TTTGTGATATATGTCATAAAAGAGAAGCTAATATTCACTTTACGGAAATTATAAATGATAAGATATTTAAGTTTCATCTTTGCGAAGAATGTTCCCGGATGAAAGGAGTGAAAATGTCTTTTGATAAAGTACCTTTTTCTATAGTGGATTTGTTAGCCAGTCTTTCCGGTTTGGAGCCCTCTTTAAGAGTAGAAAAAAAAATAGAACAAAGATGTAAAAAATGTAATATGAGTTTTGAAGATTTTAAGCAAAAGGGGCGGTTAGGTTGTAGTGAATGTTATAATGTTTTTGCTAAGCAATTGCAATCTCTCTTAAAGAGAATTCATGGTTATAATCAACATACGGGGAAGAGCCCTTTTCCTAAAAATAAAAAAGTGAATAAAAAAGATAGGTTTTTTATAGATATCCAAAATTTAAAAAAAGAACTTTCAGAAGTTATAAAAACAGAGGAATATGAAAAAGCAGCAATGATTAGAGATAAAATAAAGGAAATGGAAAAAAAGTTGAGCAAAAAAGCTAAAGGGAGTGGGTAGAAATGATGCAGTTAACCGGGATGTGTAAGAAAAAAAGTAAATGGTGGAAGGAAAAAGGTCCTTTTTTTGATGTGGTTATTTCTTCCCGTATTAGATTGGCTCGGAATCTGTCCCTTTTTCCTTTTCCTCATAGAGCAAATAGTGTTCAGCAAAAAGAAATACTGGAAAAGAGTGAAAAGGCAATAAAAGTTAATCAATATATGAAAGATAGTCAAATATTACGCCTTTCGGAGTTGGATAAGATAGACTTGCAATTACTTATGGAAAGACATTTGATAAGTTATGAGCATTCTATTGGACAAGGGTATAGGGGTGTTGCTATAGATAAAAAAGAAGTAATCAGTATAATGATTAATGAAGAAGACCATTTACGTTTACAGGTTATGTATCCCGGATTGCAATTATTCAAAGCCTGGGCACTGGCGACGAAAACAGATGACAGACTAAATGAAAAAATGAATTATGCTTTTTCCCACCAGTGGGGTTATTTAACTGCCTGCCCTACTAATGTAGGTACAGGTTTGAGAGTTTCTTGTATGATGCATTTACCTGTCTTAGTTTTAACCCGGAAAATAGATGCTGTTTTGCGTAATCTTTCAAAAATAGGTTTTGTAGTTAGAGGATTATATGGAGAAGGGACTGAAGTGATGGGTGATTTATTTCAAATTTCCAATGCGGTTACTTTAGGGCAAAATGAGGAATCTATAATTGATAATATTGAACGGGTGATAAAACCGATTATAGAGTTTGAAAGGCAAAGCCGGATAAAATTGATGGAAAAAAACAGGATCGGAGTAGAGGATATGATTTATAGAGCATATGGAATGTTGAAGTATATTCGCTCAATTACTTTTAATGAAACAATGGATTTATTAAGCAAAATCAGATTAGGATTATATTTAAATTTAGAACTGGATTGTGATATTCCTTTGATTAATGAACTTATGATTTTTAGTCAGTCGGCTCACATTCAGGAATTAATTGGTAAGTCGTTGTCTGTTGTTCAAAGGGATGAGTTAAGAGCGGAATTAATAAGGAAGAGGTTTAAAAAATAAAAAAGATGTATAGTATAAAAATGAAATTTTTTTTCAGGGGGGTATAAAAGAGTATGCTTAATCGGTTTACAGAAAGGGCACAGAAGGTAATACTTTTAGCTCAAGAGGAAGCAAAAAGATTAAATCATGATTATTTAGGAACAGAGCACATTCTTTTAGGTTTGATTGCTTTAGGGGAAGGCGTGGCTGCTACTGTATTGATTAATTTGGGAGTGGATTTAGAAAAAGTTCGTAAGGCAGTAGAAAAAATTGTGGGAGTCGGAGAAAATGTTCTTGTATTGGGAGAAGTCCCTTTTACTCCTCGTGCGAAAAAAGTCCTGGAATTAGCTGTTGAAGAAGCGCAAAAAATGCAGCATCGTTATGTTGGAACGGAACATCTTCTTTTAGGATTGATTCGTGAGGGGGAGGGAATTGCTGCAAGGGTATTGGAAAATTTAAAACTAAATTTAGAGAGAGTAAGACAGGAAACAATTAATCTTTTAGGAGAAATTTCTTATATTAAACCGGGTAGTAAACAACAACAGCCTATCTTTGACAGAAATAAAACACCCACTCTTGATGAATTTGGCCGCGATTTAACTGTTTTGGCTAAAGAGGGTAAATTAGATCCTGTAATTGGCAGGGAAACAGAGATAGGAAGGGTTCTTCAAATTTTATCCCGTCGCACTAAAAACAATCCGGTTTTAATTGGGGAACCGGGTGTTGGGAAAAGTGCAATAGTAGAAGGATTAGCACAAAGGATATCATCGGGCAATGTTCCCGAACCCTTATTAAATAAGAGAGTAATTACTTTAGATATGGGTGGTGTAGTTGCCGGGACTAAATATCGGGGAGAATTTGAACAAAGATTAAAAAATATTATGGAGGAAATACGGCGAGCAAAACATAATATAATTTTATTTATTGATGAATTACATACTGTAATAGGGGCTGGGGCAGCGGAAGGAGCAATGGATGCTTCTAATATGTTAAAGCCGGCTCTTTCCCGGGGGGAATTACAGTGTATTGGGGCAACTACTCTGGATGAATACAGGAAACAAATAGAACATGATGCAGCTTTAGAAAGAAGATTCCAGAGTATTATTGTTGATCCCCCTACTGTTAAAGAAACAATAGAAATTTTGCAGGGTTTGCGGGATAGATATGAAATTTTTCATCGGGTAAAGTACAGTGAAAAGTCTTTACGGGCAGCTGTAGAGTTGTCTGATAGGTATATTTCAGATCGTTTTCTTCCGGATAAAGCAATTGATTTGATTGATGAAGCAGGTTCCCGGGCAAGATTACAGTCTTCGTTTTTACCGGATGAAGTGAAAAAAATGGAAGGAGAAATTCATTTAGTAATTAAAGAAAAAGAAGCGGCTATTTCCATTCAGGATTTTGAAAAAGCCGCAAAATTTAGGGATAAAGAGAAAAAATCGAAATCTAAATTAAATGAAACAAAGAAAAAATGGAAGGAGCGAAAAATTGAAACGAAAATTATTAGCGAAGAAGACATAGCTTATATTGTTTCTGATTGGACTAAAATTCCGATAACGAAATTGACAGAATCAGAAACGGAGAAATTGGTACATATGGAAGAAGAACTTTATAAAAGAGTAGTAGGGCAGAAAGAAGCGGTCAGGATTATTTCCCAGGCAGTGAGGCGTTCGCGCACAGGGTTAAAGGATCCCCGTCGCCCGGTGGGATGTTTTATTTTTTTAGGTCCAACAGGTGTAGGTAAAACGGAATTAGCAAGAACCTTAGCGGAGTTTTTGTTTGGGGATGAGGAATCCATGGTTCGTCTTGATATGTCGGAATATATGGAGAAATTTTCTGTTTCTCGATTAATAGGTGCTCCCCCGGGATATGTAGGGTATGAAGAGGGGGGGCAATTAACAGAAGCTGTGAGAAGGAAGCCTTATTCTGTAGTTTTATTAGATGAAATTGAAAAAGCTCATCCTGATGTGTTTAATATTTTACTTCAGGTGATGGATGATGGGCAACTTTCTGATAATTTGGGGCATAAGGTAGATTTTAAAAACACGGTGATTATTATGACTTCTAATGCGGGTTCCGGTCAAATAAACAAAGAGAAAAAGGTTGGTTTTCATGCTCAGGAATCGTTGAAAGATACACATGAACGAATGAAAGAAATAGTAATTACTGCAGCAAAGAAAATTTTTAATCCGGAGTTTTTAAACCGAATTGATGAAATGATAGTTTTTCATTCTTTAGGAAAAGAAGAAATGAAAAAAATAGTAGACCTTATGCTCAAAAAACTGGAAGAAAGGCTTAATGAAAAGAAAGTGAAATTAGAAGTTGGTTCTAAAGCAAAAGAATTTTTGATAGAAAAGGGATTTAATCCTAAATACGGAGCACGGCCGTTAAGAAGAGCTTTACAAAAATATTTGGAGGATTCATTAGCCAATGAAATGTTGCTCAAAAAATTTAAAGTATCAGGTACAATTTTTGTTGATAGAAACAAGGATAAATTGATTTTCAAAAAGAAAGAAAAATAATTCCGGAAAGAGGTGATTTTTATTACAAGTGATTAAATTCACATTGATAAAATTAAAAAGAAGGGATATATTGGTATTGAAGTTTAGAGATGATTCTTGATATTATATTCGACTGAAATATAAAGCAAAGGGGGGGAACAAAATGGATGGTGATAGGGGAAAAAATGTGTTCAGTGGAATTAAGGATTGTTTGGATGAAATAGATTCTGATATATTAAAAAAGCAAATATCTAATATCTTAGAAGAATTGGAAAAAAGACTGTCTGAGAAAAAGATTTTGTGGAAAAAATCCGTAGATAGCAGGAATAGAGAAGTTGAAAAATGGAAGGCTGCTTTTAAGGCAAAAGAAAAAGAATTAAAAAATATTAAAGAGAAAAATAGTGATTTAATATTTTTACCTACTTGTGATTT
>JAUVLC010000156.1 GCA_030595925.1 Clostridia bacterium
TACGTGACTTCTTCGCTACTATGGAACAGTCCGACTGCCTTTGCACAATATCTTGCGATAACTTGTTGTTTATAAACTTATTACCGCATTCTTTCTGGAAATGCAAAGGCTCTCCCAAGTTCATAGCTATTCCTTTTAACACCTTGACGTTGTCTTAGACCCCGCCAGTTGCTTGAACCTCGCCTATTCCCTCTTTCGGTCTCAAGCATTCCGCCTGCAATGTTAAATACCATCTCGGCTCTTCTGGATTTGTCACGTTATTTCGGGGCTCTATCCATTCACTTACGTTACGTCCCGATGTCTCCTTCCTTTCAGCTTCGTTTAGTTTGTTACCTCACTAAACGTGAAATTCAGTGTTGGGCTGGCGGCTAACCTTTACCCAAGCTGGACTCGGCTTACCTTAACCTCACCAGCAAGAATACCTACGCTTTGCTTGGCACACACTTAACAACGTCCCCCTTTTCTCCCTTTTATCAAACCAATATTCTATAGAAGAAACCTTATAATGAAGAAATAGAGAGGTATCTAAATAATGCAAATATGTTGATTTATTTTTCATGTTTTTTGCCTAACATTATATATTATCTGTTTACTCTGTTTTTAGAAAACTACACTACATTAGTATAGTGGATGCATAAATTGACAAAGGTGTTATTAAAATGGATTTTAGACTATTTCTTAAACAGAAACAAAATGTTGTTGATAAAAAAAGACTATTTTGAGAAACATTGCGTAAAGTTTTAAAAGGAATTTAGACGTGATTTTAAGGTTTTAAGACGAAATCTGATATCATCATGATTTCCTAAACAGAAAAACTTTATGATGTCCTTTTTGTGAAAATAGGCTATGCGAAGATGAATATTAATTCTTACTTCCTAAATTCTCTTGGAAAATTTCTTGACTCTTAACCCATAAAAAGTACTTTTAGTCTCCAAATACTTTTCAATCTTGCCCATGGTTAAAAGAATAGACTCTTGTTCTTTTCTGCCATAGGAATCAATTTTTTTGACAAATGAAGGAAGAAGAATATATTTCATTTTTTAACCCTTTTTTTTAAATGTCGCATCATAGATGTTCCGGATTTAAAAGAAACTTCTTCTGTGGGTAAACCCTTCGACAAAACCTTTTCTGCTGCTTCAATTTCTTCCTGTGGATACTTATCCTCAAAAATAACCTCTTTAGGTATCATAATAATTTTATTGCCTTTTCTTTCAACTTCCAACGCATCACCTTTTTTAAATGAAAAGCATTTGCAATATCCCTGGGAATCGTAATTTGATGTTTACTGCTGATTTTGATAATCATTTTAATCACCTCCTTAGTAAGATGTCTTACTGTAAGTATATCCTATATCTTACTTAATGTCAGCACGAAATAAGGTGGTTTTTAACTTTTTTTAACCGGTTTAGAGTTTGACCAATTCCGAAATAAAGTCTCCTGTCCATTTATAAATATTATTCTCTTTGATTAAATCACGCATTGATTGCATACGGTTTTTTTTGTCTTCCGAGGACAACTCAATCCCCTCTTTTATTGCATCAGCAAAGGTTTCCGTATCATAGGGATTAACCGATATTGCTTCTTTCAATTCCCTTGCCGCCCCGGTAAACGGACTTAAAATTAAAACACCTTTTAAATCTACCTGAGCAGAAACAAATTCTTTAGCCACTAAATTCATTCCATCGTGCAGGGAACTGACCAACATTAAATCTGCGGTACGATAATAAGCTAAATGGGTCAGGTAATCTAATCGCTCACTGGTAAACAAAATCGGATACCAATTACCGGACCTGTATTTCCAGTTGATTTCTTCAATAAGACTCTGGATATCTTCAAATAATCGCTTATAACTTTTTATGTGCATCCGGGAAAGTGCACCGATTTGTAAATATAAAAATTTTCCCTGATATTGAGGATTTTTTTCTAAAAAGCGGTCGACAGCTTTTATCCGTTCTATAATCCCCTTGGTGTAATCTATCCGGTCAACACCTAAGGCAAGAATTTCATAATACGGCCCTCTCTGCAAGGGAAGTTCCTCTACTGTCTTGTCGGCAATAGGAGAACTTACTTTTTGATTTATCGTTTCAAAATCTACACTGATGGGAAACGCTCTAATCAATGTTTTATGCCCCTGGTAAGTTACACTCATTTCTTCCCAGTTGACCTTTGCTTCCAACTCCTGTTCGGCAGCATATAGAAAATTATGACAATGATACCTCAGGTGAAACCCTAAAAGGTCACAGGAAAGAAGCCCTTCTAAAATCTCTTTTCTTTGCGGACAAATACGAAAGACCTCCGGATTAGGCCAGGGAATATGCCAGAATAAAGAAACGATTGCCTCCGGAAATTTTTCTTTGATGTATTTACCGCAAAGCGTCAAATGATAATCCTGCAGCCAGATAAAAGATTTTTCCCCTTTCATTTCTTCCATAATTGACTGTGCGAAATAATTATTTACCTTTTTATAATATTCCCAATCGGAAATATTAAAAACAGGTTTTTGATAAGCAATGTGGGCCATCGGCCAGAGAGCACAATTGGAATATCCATAATAATAACCGTTTTCTTCCTCTTTATTCAACCAAACTCTTTTTAGGGTATATGCAGGGTTATAGGGGGGAACTTTAATCCGGTTATTTTCATCTACTACCCCTTTATCGGCATCACCACTGCCATAAGCTACCCATGTTCCTCCGACAACTTGCATTACCGGATCCATAGCAATAGTTAATCCACTAATTGCTTTTACCCATTTAATTTTTTTTCCTTTATGCTCATGAACATACGGCTCACGATTGGAAGCAATAATGAATTGATAATCAGCTAATTTTTCTTTTAATTTTTCCTGTAAACGTTCTTTAGTCCACATTTTTTTCACCTCGTTTATTATAAGAGAAGCATCGCATCACCAAAACTGTAAAAACGGTACTTTTTTTCGATAGCTTTCTGATAAGCATTCTTTATTAAATCAATTCCTTGCTGATTTGTTTTACCGGCAGAGGCAAAAGCACAAACTAATATCAACAAAGTAGATTTAGGTAAATGAAAATTGGTAATTAATGCATCTACTATCTTAAACTTATATCCCGGATAAATAAAAATATCCGTGGATGTTATGCCGGGAACAATTTTTCCTGCTTTGGCGGAATCCTCCAAAGCCCTCACAGTAGTAGTTCCTACACAAAAAATACGTTTATTTTTTTCTTTGGCCCGGTTTATTCTTTGAGCAGAATCCTTGCTGATTTCATAATATTCTTTATGCATCTTATGTTGGGTTATTTCCTTCACCCGTACCGGTTGAAATGTTCCCCGCCCGACATGCAAGGTTATAAAAACTATTTCAATTCCCTTTTTTTTAACTTTTTCCAATAAACCGTGCGTAAAATGTAATCCCGCCGTAGGAGCCGCTACTGCTCCTTCTTTTTGAGCATATACCGTCTGATATCTTTGTCTATCCATACTTTCAATAAGGTTTACATTGTTATCAACTGTTTTCTCTCTTTTAATATAAGGGGGTAAAGGAACCCTTCCAATTTGATTGAGAATATCAGAAAAGTCAGCTTTACTTTCAAATTCAACAATACCGTTTTCTCTTTCCTTCTTAATAACCTGTCCCTTGAGTAATCCTTCCGAAAAAATAATAATTGTTCCTTCTTTTACTCTTTTAGCCGGTTTAAACAGTACTTCCCACTCCTGTTTCATCGTTTTGTCTTTACCGCGTTTACGCAGCAGGAAAACTTCTATTTTCCCTTTGGTTCCTTCTTTTTCGCCGGATAACCTTGCCGGTATAACCCGGGTATTATTAAGAATTAACAAGTCTCCCTTTTTTAAATATTCGATAATATTACTAAATTTGCGATGTTCAATAAATGTATCATTTATCCCCAGGACCATTAATCGTGAATTATCCCTTATTGGATCAGGACTTTGAGCAATCAAATGAGGAAAAAGATTAAAATCAAAATCCTTCAGCTCCATTTTACTCGCTCCATTTTTCCAATCGGGTATGAGGATAATAATAATTCAAAATACGCTTATAGTTGTATCCCCGCAAAGACATTCCTTTTGCCCCCCATTGACAAAACCCTACACCATGTCCCCATCCCCGGCCAACAAATTTAACCCCTTCACCCTCTCTCCTTAAATTAAATAAAGAACTTTTTACAACCTGATAACCCATTGCTGCCCGAAACTTACTCCCTCGTAATTCCAATGTTCCCTGACTATGCACAATTTTTAACTTTTTTACCCGTCCGGAACTATTTCTCTCTAAAATTGCCAGTCTTTTTATTTTACCAATAGAATAACC
>JAUVLC010000191.1 GCA_030595925.1 Clostridia bacterium
TTCTGTGAGGGGTCGGAATTATTCGGTGTATGGTTGAAATATTGTGGCACCGTCGGGAAACCAGGCGGAAAACAGAGAAAACAAACCTCAACCTATAGCATTGGGAGAAACCGGCCTACTCGACAGTTAAATAACTATTGACATAACTTTGAATGCAAAGGGGGGCAAACCTTGTTTTCCAGAGGTGGATCTGTCTAAGGCGGGAAAATAGAAAACAATTGGCAGATGTGTGTTGGGGTATTTTGATTGTGGATTTGCAGGGATGGCAAAATAAGAACAGGAATGATAGAAGGAAACATTGTTGATATTTTTGGAAAATAAGTTTTAAAACTATCTTGACATACTACCTAAAATATGTTATAGTGGGTATTGTAAATACCAATAATAAGCAAAGACAGGTAATATGAAATGCTTATATTACCTTTAAATCTTGGGAATAGGTAAATAAAGTGCCTACAAAAAACAAAAAGGGGTAGTGATGGCTATACCAAAAATATATAAAAATTTCTATGAAAAAGGAGTCTTTAGTTTTGAAGAAGTAGTCAACAAATATAAAACGGTAAACACTGTTTATAGTTTACGAACCATGATACGAGATTGCAAGAAGAGAGGTTATATAGGAACCGTAAAAAGGTCACTGTATTATATTATACCTATAGGAAGCTCAAAAAAAGATTATACAGTTGATAAGTATTTAATAGCAAGTAAAATTGCTAAAAAAGGAGTTATTGCATATCATTCTGCCTTAGAACTCTGCGGTGTTGCACAATCAATTTTTAACAAGGTCTTTATTCTTACTAATCAGTCGATAAGCCCTTTTAAATTTCAAGGCGTGATTTATATCGGCGTGCAAGGATGTCTGGATTTTGGTACAACCTTTATTTATAGACAGGGGATAGCGATAAAGGTGACTGACAGGGAAAAGACAATAATAGATTGTTTGGACAGATTAAAATATTCAGGGGGATTGGAAGAATTTTTAAAAAGTATTGAATCTTTTCCTTCCATCGATTTCAAGAATGTAAAAAATTATCTTAACAAATATAAAAAAATAAATTTGTATTGCAAGATGGGGTATATACTTACACTTTTTGCTAAGGAGTGGACGTTTCCTAAAGATTTAAAAGAGGAAATTGCATCAAGGATGGCAAGAAAAATTTATTATCTAAATAATAAAAGAAAAAAGGGCAAGTTGATAAAAGAGTGGAATCTTATTGTGCCTGAAGATGTAGACGAACTTATAAAGGGAGTATAGTTATTGCAAGTAGACAGGGAATTTATAAAATCAATTTCGCAGAAAGAAAACTTTCAGCCGGATATAATTGAAAAGATTTATCGGCTTATTCTATTGCTTCAGGAAATAAGCAAACATCCTATTTTGGACAAAGGACTATTATTGAAAGGCGGAACTGCTATAAATTTTATGTATTTATCCATTCCTCGTTTGTCGATAGACCTGGATTTTGATTTTATCGGAGCTGTAGAAAAAAATGAAAAAGATGAGGGAAGAAAAGATATTAAAAAAGGTTTAGAATCAATATTTAAATACTTTAATTACCGCATTAGAGAGAAGTCAACTTATGGGCTTCATCAATTTTTTTTAAGGTTTATTAATTCTGCCGGGAATAACGATCTTATAAAGCTGGAAGTTAACTATCTTTTACGAATTTCGTTATTATCTTGTTACAAGAAACCGATAAAAATGTCCTTTTTCAAAAACGAAAATTTTGCGATTAATACTCTTTCATTAGAAGAAATTTATGCTGCAAAGATAAAGGCATTACTGGAACGAACTGCAGCGAGAGATCTTTTTGACGTATATTCATTAGTATCAGAAAAAATAAAAATTGATAAGAATATTTTACGAAAGTTATTTATATTCTTTGGCTGTATATCCAAAAAAGATTTTAGAAAATTCTCAATCGAAAATGTAAATAAAATAACAGAAAAGGACATTAGAGATAATTTGATGCCACTTATGCGTAAAGGAAAAAATATCTCAAAAAGTAAAATGGTTAGCGGAGTAAAACATTTAATAGAAAAGCTATTTATTTTCTGTGATAACGAGAAAAAATATATTGATAATTTCTATAAAGGCATATATAGTCCGGAACTCTTGTTTGCCGATAAAAAGATAATAGATATAGTAGGACTTAAGAACCATCCAATGGTTCTATGGAAACAGATGAGTATAAAAAAGAAATTGAGGATGGATTAGGATTAGTGTCAAGTATTAGGTGCGGGCACTGTTTAAAAGTTTAAAGTGTGGACAGAAGAAACGAAAAGTATATTAGTATATTTGGCGAGTAAACATTTAAACGAAACAGGGGTAAAGATAGGAAAGTTGTTGGGGGTAGGAAAAGGAGCGATAAGTATAGCAAAAGAAAAAGGTAGAAATTTTTGTAAGGAGAAAGGGATTGAGGAGAATGTATTACAATAAATTAAGCAGTGCTCTTTACCTCCTTATCGAAAGAGAAAAATATTTTATGCAATAGTAAATATTGTTTTGGGGGATTTGGGGGGACGTTGCGTAAAGGTGTGCCAAGCAAAGCGTAGGTATTCTTGCTGGTGAGGTTAAGGTAAGCCGAGTCCAGATTGGGTAAAGGTTAGCTGCCAGCCCAACACTGAATTTCACGTTTAGCAAGGTAACGAACTAAACGAAGCTGAAAGGA
>JAUVLC010000046.1 GCA_030595925.1 Clostridia bacterium
ATCCTGTATCCTGTATCCTGTATCCTGTATCCTGTATCCTGTATCCTGTATCCTGTATCCTGTATCCTGTATCCTGTATCCTGTATCCTGTATCCTGTATCCTGTATCCTGTATCCTGTATCCTGTATCCTGTATCCTGTATCGTATATCCTGCATCATGCATCATGCATCCTGTTTACTTTCATTAATCTGCTTATTTATCTTGGAAATTTCATCCAGCCATTTTAACCGTTCTGAGTGACTCATTAGTAAAATCTCTTCCCTGGACCAATGAAAATGATAAGCGATGTAGGCTACCTCCCTGTATAAACTCTCCAGAGGGTAGCCTAAGCCCCCCCCTGGAGAGATACCTCTGCCTTAAATTTATGCCCACATTTAGTACACTCTAACTCAAAGTTATTGGTGCTGTCTTCATTAATCTCTCTGTAAAGATCGACTAAAAATTTCCAATCAGCAGCAAAAAGCTTCTCGATTACAGCAGTATTGACCAATCTAAGAGTACCCAATTTTACCACTACTCTGGAAAGTACAATTATAAGAAGGTAGTTAGGATTTTTTGCTACCCTGGGATCTTCGCGTGGTAAAACTCTGTCTTTTGCCGTAGCTAATCGCATAACCCCTTTTTTGTGTAATGTACCCTCGTTATCTACATAACCTTTAGGTAAAATAAATTCGTATTCTGTTTTTATGGACATTATGCTTTTATCACTCCTTCGTGCACAAGTTCTACTGTTTCAATCATGGTTTCGGTACTCCCGCCGGCAAGACTTGGTCCATCCCATTTGCAAGGCCATGCTTCAAAGAAATTATAGCGAAGAATTTCTTTGTCTTCACTATTATAAAAAATTACAGAACCGGACTTTCTTTCTGCCTTTCCGTCAATAACAGACTTACGCCACTTCCATAATTCACTACTACCCGTCCATCCCCGTTTTAATACAATATTTTGGTATCTAATCTTCCCTGGAATTTTACGGGCAGTTTTATCCATCCCCCCTCTATCTTCAACTACTTCTGTCTCTGAGTTTAACCCAGCGACTTCCTTAAAATTTCCTACATTAATTCCATCTATTTCTACTGAAAAATAACCTCCTACTAAAGCATCCGTACGATTTCCTGTAGCCATTTTTTTACCTCCCTCCTTTTTTATTGAGCTTAGAGCATAGAGCTAAGAGCTTAGTGCTAAGAGCTAAGAGCTAAGAGCTAAGTGCTAAGAGCTAAGAGCTAAGTGCTAAGAACTAAGAGCTAAAAGCTAAAAGCCATTTGCAATTTAAAACTGCATTTTTCCATCCTGACTCGTGTAATCTCACCCTCACCTTAATCCTCTCCCCTCAAGGGAGAGGAAAATCGTGAATCGTGAATCTTGTATCCTGTATCCTGAATCTTGTATCATGAATCTTGTATCATGAATCCTGCATCCCGAATCCTGAATTGTGTATGTCTACTCTTCACTTCCATAAGCTTTTTGGGCAATCCTGAAAATGACAAATTCAGCAGGTTTTACCGGGGCAATACCTATTTCTATAATTACCTGCCCGGCATCAATCACTTCCGGTGGATTGTTTTCCGCATCACATTTTACATAAAAAGCTTCTTCAGGCGTTGATCCAAAAAGAGCACCGTCTTTCCAAACCCTGAGTAAAAAAGCAGTAATGTTACGAATAATCTTTTTCCACAAAGTTTGATTATTAGGTTCAAAAACCACCCATTGAGTACCCATCCTTATTGTTTTTTCCACCATAATGAAAAGCCTACGAACATTTATATATCTCCAACTGGCATCACTACTAATTGTTCGGGCACCCCAGACTCTAATTCCGGTATTGGGTAATTCCCGAATGCAATTGATGCCTTTTGGATTTAATAAATCCTGCTCTCCCTTGGTTATTTTGTATTTCAATCCCAAAGCCCCTTTAACCAATTCATTTGCCGGAGCCTTGTGAACTCCTCTCTCCCCATCACAAGCAGCATATATTCCGGTCATATGTCCACTGGGTGGAATATGAATATTTCCCTTCTTGGGATCATATACCTGAATCCATGGGAAATAATACGCACCATATTTAGAATCTCTCGGCTTAGGTATTTTATTTACTCCTCCCTGAATTTCACAAGGTGAATCGAGAATGGCAAAACGGTCTTTCGTTGATTCACAATGTGTAAGTAAAGCATCCTGAACAGCAGGGCTTGTTTGTCCCGGAGCAGCAACTATTGCTATTTCTTCTATATCCTCAAAAGTTTTCAAACCTGTTCTTGCTCCCGGTCCTTTGTCCTCCCCTATAAATAAGCGTGCATCAATCTCTATTTCAGGTTTAACTTCCCCTCCTTCTTTCCCTTTTCCTTTTCCTGAATTTTCTTGTCCTTTAACCTCTTGTCCTTTGCCGACATTAGTAACAAAACATCTTGACCCTCCATTATTAAAAAATCCATAAACAGCATGAGCCAAATAAAAACTATTGGAAAAGTCTCCAAAGGTACTGGTAAACTGACTCCAATTAGTGACTAAAACTGGCTCATTTACAGGTCCTTTATTAGAAACCCCCAAAAAACCTGCAGTGCTTGTTCCTACTGCTTCGATAGGCTTTGTGCCCTTGTCCACTTCTTCAACATATACTCCTGGTGATAAATATTCCGGCATTTTCCCTTCCTCCTTTCTTTATTTAAGCATAGAGCTGAGAGCTTAAAGCAAAGAGCATAGAGCTAAGTGCAAAGAGCTAAGAGCTGGGTGCTTAGTTAATTTAAAATTAATTCTGTAATTTCTTATCGTGTATCCTGTTATTTAAGCAAAGAGCTAAGAGCTAAGAGCTAAGAGCTAAGAGCGTAGAGCTTAGAGCAAAGAGCTAAGTGCTTAATTAATTTGAAATTAATCTGCAATCTGTAATTTTTTATCCTGTATCTTGAATCTTGAATCTTATATCCTGTATCCTGTATCGTATATCCTGTATCGTGTATCCTGTATCGTGCATCAACTCGGCTTTTTCTCTTTTAATCGGATTTCTCTTTCTGCTACTCGTCTAAATCCTGTCTTCTTCTCCGAACTTAATTTTACAGTCACCTGATAAAACAAAGATGTCCTGAAAGTTTCCCCTAAAACCTGCCATAGTCTCACCTGAATTTCAATGGCTAAGGGAGCTAACAATTTAATAGTTATTTTCTCATCAGGATAAAGAGCATCTTTTTCTATCATTGTTTCAGCACTCAACATAGAGTTCTCAAGAAATATCTTTGCTACCTGTCCTATAACTATATGCTCATCTAACGGGGCTTGTGCCAAACAAGTAACCATATAATACAAATTTAAAAAAATAGGCGGGTCTAAGAAAAATTCAAAGAGCTCACCTTTTTTATTAGTTTGTTGATGAGTAGTTTTTTGAGTCTCTTTTAAAGAAGTATTTTCTTCCATTTTATAAAGATAAAAGTAAATTAAAGGTTTCTTTTTATCGGAAGAAAAATCTTTGAGTCTATCTACAAAAATATCCGGAACTTTACCATTTACTTTTTGTAATTTACCTTTTACCAGTTCAGCTAAGGACAACGTCACATTTTTAATAATTTTAAAATCAGACATTTATTCCTCCAAGTAGGATAGAGCGTAGAGCAAAGAGCTAAGAGCGTAGAGCATAGTGCTAAGAGCTGTTTGCAATCTAAACCTGCATCTTGTATTGTGAATGCTGCATCCTGTAGTCTCACCCTCACCTTAATCCTCTCCCCTCAAGGGAGAGGAAAATCCTGAATCGTGTATCCTGCATCCTGTATCGTAAATCCTGTATCGTGAATCTTGAATCGTGTATCTTGTTACTGTTGTATTTCTACTGTTGCTCCGTCTTTTATCTCTTTAGCAATTTGAGTTATAACAGCATAAGACCGAACTGCATAAATTTCTGTAAGTTTACATCTTCCGATTAATCGTCCATCCGGATTATAAATTTTCCCTTTCATTCCTGGTTTGATTTTATATTTTTGTGAACCGATATTAACTACAAACCTCGTCCCTACCTCTCCACATTCTCCTTCTACTTCCATTATACTACCGATAATTGGAGGTAGAGGTGGTGGTAGTTGTGGTGGATTTATCTTCCTTTCCGCTTTTTTTATCCATTTTTTAATCCTTGGAAATTTTGGATCGAGGTATTTTGTTTTTTTAAAATATTTTAATGATTTATAAAATCTTTTCTTTGCTTTGACCAATTTCCCTTTTGTTTCTTCAATTTCCCCTTTCATAAAATATTTCTTCCCTTTTTTATAATATCTCATTAGCTTTCGTTCTTTAAAAGTTTTAATATCGTTTTTACTGTCTTTTTCTGTATCTTTTGCTTTCTTTTTTTCTTCTTTTAATTCTATTTCTTTTTGAGCAAGTTGCTGTTCTATTTTTTCAATATTTTGCTCACTCTCTTCTAAATCGTTCTTTAATTCTTCTTTCTCTACATCTCTTGCTTCAATAGATTCTTTATATTTAATTTTTTCCTTTTTTAATTCATCCCTTTCTTTTTTTAACTCTGCTTCTAAAAAAATTACTCTTTTTTGTTTATTTTGTTTTTCTTGAATAAGTTGTTCTTCGAGCTTTTTAATCTTATTCTTAGTATTCTTTAAATCGTTATTTAATTTTTGTTTTTCCACATCTTTTGCGTTAATAGATTCTTCTTCTTTAATTTTTTCTTGTTTTGATCTATCTTTTTCTTTTTTTATCTCTTTTTTTTCACTTAATCTGTAAGAAGAATAACTAAATTCATAAACATGTCCATAATAGGTAAGACCCCCATCTACTACATAAACCCTAATCACTCTATCATTTCGGCCAGCTCCCACTGCCAGTCCATACGGATATTTATTATTAAATTTTACATCTACTTTACTCCAACTACCTCCGGAATAACTAAGTTCATAAATATGCCCATAATTGTTAATACTTCTTGCTCCATAAACCCGCATCACCCCGTCATTCCGACCCGTTCCCACTGCTACTCCATATAGAGACTTTCCGCAAAATCCTACATCTTCTTTACCCCAACTATCTTCGGAATAAGTAAATTCGTAAATATGCCCATCTTCATTTGCTCCATAAACCCGCATCACTCCATCATTCCTGCCTATTCCTACAGCTACTCCATACATAAGCTTTTCACAAAATCCTATATCCTCCTTACCCCAACTATCTTCGGAGTAAGTGAATTCGTAAATATGCCCATCCTCATTTGCTCCATAAACCCGCATCACCCTATCATTCCGGCCCATTCCCACTGCTACTTCATACATAGGCTTTTCACAAAATCCTATATCCTTCTTTCCCCAACTATCTCCGGAATAAGTAAATTCGTAAATATGCCCATCCTCATTTGCTCCATAAACCCGCATCACCTTATCATTCCGGCCCATTCCCACTGCTGTTCCATACATAGGTTTTCCACAAAATCCTATATCTTCCTCAATCCAACCATCTTTATAATAACTAAATTCATAAATATGCCCATCCTCATTTGCTCCATAAATACATAATACTCCATTGTTTCGACCGGCTCCTACTGCTATCCCCCGCATATTACCTTTATCATGTTCCACCTCTACTTCAGACCACTTAGCCCAAACAAGATCACTCAAACATAAAATCACAAATAGAAATAAAACTATCTTAAAAAAGTTCTCTTTATTAAACATTTTTATCTTCCTTTCCAAATGAGTATTGAATTAAAAACAAACTGCTTTGTCCAAAACGGCTATTCGTAGTATTCTGTAGTTTATTATTTTTCATTGTTAATTGTTTACTCAACTATTATTTCCACAATTGCCTCATCTTTTATTTCTCCATTAATTTCAGTTATAATAGCTCGAGTATTAAACTTATAAACCTTTGTAATCCTAAATTTTCCTATTAATTGCCTTCCATGACTATAAATCATCCCTTTCATTCCTTCTTTGATATTAGAATTATCCGACCCTCTGTTAATTATTATACTTCTCACCTCTCCCGCAATACTCTCTATCTCTAATATCTGAGGAACAATAACCAGAATCAACGCATTTTCCACTTTCTTTTTACCGTCTAACGCTTTTTTATAATGAGGATTTATTTCTAATGCGGCATTATATTTGACTAATGCTTTTTTAAATTTTTTTTCCTTATATCTTTTTTCAGCTTTTTTACAAAGTTTCTCTAATTTTCTAGTAATTTTTCTTTTTTTTCTTTCACTCTTAAGTTTTTTTCTCTTTTCTTCTTTGCTTAATCTATCTACAGTACTACTAAATCTATAACTTAAAGACAAATGATGTGTGGAATCTAATTCCTCCATTAAACTAAAGGAATAATCCAACTGAAATCCCAAATATCTACCTCCCAGACCAAGGGTTAATCCCTCTAAATCATATCCAACTTTATATCCTATCCTACAAGCAGCCATTTTCTTATACCAATATTCCGCGCCTAAATCCAATCTCAGGTCTGTATCAACAACTTTATTTAAATCAGCAACAAGGAGTAAATCATGTTTTGGTTTCTTTTTGCTACTCGTTATTACATCATAAGCTGCACCAACTCTTATAGTAAAAGGCAGTGTATCTCCTTCTTCTTTATATTTAAGTTTTGTTCCTATATTTTGTATAGCTAATCCGACATTTAAATTATCCACCATATCCAGCATATATAATGCTCCCAGGTCAATAGCAAAAGCAGTGGCTGTAGCCTCCTCGGCTAATGTAGAATTAATCACTTTTAAACCAGCCCCTGCGGATAAACCAAGCATTATTTCATACGCACAAGATACATTTACCAACCAGTCGCTTTGGGCTTTTACATTTCTTGTCTCTCCATTTGCTCCCACCAAATCCATATTTCCAGCATCATAATTTAACAGACCTACTCCCAGGGTATATTTAGAATTTAAGGGATGTCCATAACCAAGCATACCAAAGGTATCATCGGCTATACCACGATAACCTGAAGCAGTAACCTCCCTTTTTTCCAACATATATAATCCGGCAGGATTAATAAATACCCCTCCGGGAATATCGTCTGCTACTGCTACAAAAGCTCCACCCATACCTTCAGCCCGAGAACAAATACTCTGCTTTAAAATAATTGCTCCGGTAGTACCAGAACCTTCAGCTAAACATTCATATACTATGAAAACTGTAAAACAAAAACTTAAACCAACATACAAAGTTATTTTCTTTAACATTTTTTTCTCCCGTTTTATTAAGCTAAGAGCTAAGAGCTTAGAGCTAAGAGCATAGAGCTAAGAGCATAGAGCTAAAAGCTAACTGCATCGTGTATCTTATATCTTGTATCATTTCACCACTGCTACTTTGATTTTTTTCTTAAAACCTTTTGTCTTTAAATAAACAATGTATATCCCACTTGCTACTCTACCACCTTTACCATTTTCTCCATTCCATGTAATCTCATGTGTTCCTGCTTGATAAAAATCACCATTTACCAAATTTATTATTAATTCTCCTCGCATATTATATACTTTCAAACTAACCCGACCTGATTCAGATTGACTCCAATTAATAGTCATCATCTCACTTTTGGCAGGATTAAAAAGGGTATTTGTTCCTCGTAAATTATTTCCAAATTGAATAACTTTTGTACCTATAAAATTTTGATTATCCTGATCATGACTGAGAGGAGAATAAAGTATACTTACCGAATTAAACACCCAATTGGTTTTACTTGGCGTTACTATACAATTCCCTCCAGCCAAATTAGGAAATTCATAATATCCATCATCATCAGTTGTATATACCTTTGAATGAGCTCCTGATAGAGTTACTGTTACTCCTCCTATACCAGTGCCATTTGTATCTTTTACATAACCCTTAATATGAAAACAATAACTAAATTCATAAATGTGTCCGTCACTACTCGCCCCATAAACCCTCATCACTTTATCATTTCGTCCATCTCCCACTATTACTTCGTTTATAGAAAGTTCTCCAGAACCCACAGATGCCTTATTCCAACCACCTCCAAAATAAGTGAATTCATAAATATGTCCATCATAATTTGCTCCATAAACCCTCATCACCCCATCATTACGACCATCTGCCACTATTACTCCCTGCATACAGCCATCACCAGATCCTAAATTTATTTTGTTCCATACACTACCGGAATAAGTAAACTCGTAAATATGTCCATCCCCATTCGCTCCATAAACCCTTAACACTCCATCATTCTGTCCAGGTCCCACTGCTATCCCATACATACCACTTTCACAAGAACCCACATTTTCTTTATTCCATTTATCATCAAAATAAGTGTATTCATAAATATATCCATCCGCATTTGCTCCATAAACCCTCATTACACTGTCATTTTGTCCAATTCCCACTGCTACTCTCATCATAGTATTTTCACCATCTCCCACATCTACACTATTCCAGCTACTTTCAGAATAACTGTATTCATAAATATGTCCACTGTAAGTCATACAACTAGCACTTGCCGATGCTACATAAAATCTCATAACATTATCATTCCGTCCAATTCCCATTGTTATTCCATATGGCCTACCCCCACTACTAACTATTTCCTCTTTTTTCCATATATTTTCAGCGTAACTTAGTTCATAAATTTTATAATCAAAGCTTGTTCCGTAAAGTCTCACCACTCCATCATTCCGTCCATGTCCTACTACCACACTCTTCCAACAGATAGAGGCCGATCCCACAGATGTTTTATCCCAAATATTACTACCAGAATAACTGAATTCGGATATATAACAAGTAGGAAAAAAACCTTCTGCTCCATAAACTCGTGTCACCGCATCATTACGCCCAACTCCTAGAGCTACTCCTAACATTCCATGCCCCCTTAATCCCCCAGACCCCATATCTACTTTAACCCACTTAGCAGCCCAAGTAGAATCACTCCAACATAAAATCCCTAGTAAAAATAAAATCATTCCAAAAAACTTTTTATTTTTAAACATTTTTTCTCCTCCGAATTAGCGTAGAGTTTAGAACTAAGAGCACAGAGCTTAGAGCTAAGAGTTTAGTGCTTAGTGCTAAATGCAAAAAGCTAAGAACCGTTTTCAATCTAAACCTGCATTTTTTTATCATTAATCCTGAATCGTGTATCTTGTATCATGAATCCTGTATCGTGGATCCTGATAATACTCTTTCAATGGTTGAACATAGTTCCTGTTGTCCAAAAGGCTTAAAGAAATAACCATGTACACCGAGATCTAAAGCTCTTTTCACTTGTTCCTTAGAATGAGAAACCGCCATTAAAATTATTTTTGTTTCCGGGAGCTTCCATATAATTTCTCTAATTACTTCCGGATCACAACCATTAAATAATTCCTCTTCTAACAGGATAACATTGGGCTCCATGGAATAAAGAAGTTTAATACCTTCGAAAATATTATTAGCGGTGATAACTTCATAGTTTTGAGATTCTAATCGATCCTTGATAAAATCAATAGTGTCTGAATTATGGTCGATAATAAGAATTGTCTTTTTAGTCATAATCATTTTTTTGAAAAACCTCTCTTCATTTTTTTTTATTTCGCCTCACCCTTTATAAGGGCAATTTTTATGCCAAAACATAAAATGCAGAAAAAATTATTAATTAAATGGAATTCATCGACGAGGAAATTTAATTTTTTAGTAATATTCAGATTAACAGATTTGAAACAAAGAAAGGATAAAATGCAATATTTTTATTGCACTTATGTGTTTTTAAGTGGTAATAAAAAAATTTAAATACCATTACTTTTCGAGGGAAAAATTAATTATCTCTAAGTTAAGAGAGTGGGTGCAATAATTTTATGGCAGGTGTTTTATTTTATTGCACCGGAAAATCTTTCGATTTTAAATCATGTTTTCTCATTAATACCTGAAGTTGTTGTCGATGAAGACCTATTTCCTGAGCAGTTTGAGTGACATTTCCTTTATTTATTCGCAGGGCTTCCCGGATATATTGACCTTCAAACTCAGTTAAATCTTTTTTCCTGGATTCTTTATAGGGAAGCAAACCATTGCTTTCATCGTTTAGTAGCACAACCATTCTCACATACGATAATCAAAGAAAACTTCACTGCAGCAAATGTTACTGGTTTGACTAAGGTGGACCGGGCATATACATCCATCCGTATGAGATTAAGCCAAATATTATCTATACTCTGACGCCTTCCCGCATTAGACGAACACAAAATCCATCTCATTATTAACACAAAATACCGACTGATTTATCACACAAAAGATCATTCAACCGATAACACATAGCTTTACTATTTAAACATCTCGTCCACAGGTTTCCAAGATTTAATCAATAAACTTCATCACACAAAATTTCCGTCGGTACCAAATTGCTCATCCAAATTTAACCATAAATGGTTGAGGATTGCCAACATCATCGTAATTGTCATGTATCAAAATATAATATTCTTGAGACGGTTTCACATCAAACTCTGCGGGCAAGATTTTCCATGGACTTGTTCCCTTAAGTTTATTAGAGTCATTCGGACTAATGATACTCAACATCGCTTCAGCTTTAACATCAGAAACTTTATCAGCCCAAATTCGCAATTTGTTACCTTTCTTAATTTTAATCTTATAATAATCCAAATCACCTTGAGGATAAATAGCCATCATACACTTATCTCCTGCTGAAACTATTTTAGCATTCATAAAATTATCATTGGGTTCAGATGGATCCATTTCTGCTAAAAATTCCACCTTTAGATCAAAGAGCTGAGGAGCACTGTTATCATCGTACGAATCATGCAGACAAATCAGGTATTCAACTGACCCAGTCACAGCTACTGCATCCGGCAGGGTGTGCCAACCACGCAGCAACCTTACCTCTGTTTTTTTCCATTCATCATAGATTCCATAATAGGCATCCACCCGAATTGAAGCCGGCACTTCTTTGACTTTTAAAGAAATATAGCCCTGGGTCGAGACTTTGACGCGGAACCAATCCACATCACCTTCGGGATAAACAGCCAGGCGGATATTGGCATTGGATTCAAGCATAACAGCATTTTCCGGATGATTATTTGGTTCATGCATGTCAAATTCAGGCAGAAAACTCACAAGCAATTCAATATCCTGCGTTGATGCTCCATCATCATAAGCATCGTGCACCAAAAGATAATAACTACCCGCCTTTGCAATTCTCAGGGCATCCGGCACCCTATGCCACTTCCTCAACCAATGCTCTTTTTCATTTTCCCATTCCTCATAACGTGCAAAAGCCACATCAAGCTGCATTCCTTTGGGAATAGTTTTTGATTGTATGCGTATATAGCCAGGACCGGGCACATTGACTTTTAACCAATCCAAATCACCCTTAGGATTAATTTTAATATGAAAAGGTTTACCTAAAGTCACTAAACTAGCCTTATCAATAGTGTTATTAGGTTCTTTATCACCAATGTTTTTACATCCAGTTAAAGTCAACAATAAAACTACCGGAATAAAAAAGGTGGTTAAGTTAGTTTTTCGAATTTGCATACTTTTATACCTCCTAAAATAGATATTGAATGGTTCAATTTTCATTGAGAAAAAAAGTATTACTCACTTAATTTATTTAAGCGGCAATATTCATTTCAACATTCGTACTTTCTCTTTGTGCAATTTTTATGCCAAAACATAAAATGCAGAAAAGATCATTAATTAAATGGAATTCATCGACGATAAAATTTAATTTTTTAGTAATATTCAGATTAACGGATTTGAAACAAAGAAAGGATAAAGTGCAATATTTTTACTGCACCTATGTGTTTTTAAGTGGTAACAGGAAAATTTAAATCGCACTAATTTTCGAGGAAAAATTAATTATCTCTAAGTTAAGAGAGTAGGTGCAATAATTTTATGGCAGGTGTATGTATTTAGGATCTGCTGAAAAACTCAGCAGCCCCTGATTTCACAGATTAAAAAGCAGATTACACAGATTAAACCCGCACGACAAAATTGGTATAACCTTTCCAATATCTGTATAATCGATTTATAGTAAATCAAAAGAGTCCTATTTGCATTTTTAAGTAAGCCCTACTGAGAATAGAAGCATTTAAATAGTATTACTTTGTGAGAGGGAAATTAATTCTTTCTAAGTTAAAAGAATAGGTGCAATAATTTTATGGCGGGTGTTCAATTTTATTTCACTGGGAAATCTTTCGATTTTAAATTATGTTTTCTCATTAATACCTGAAGTTGTTGTCGATGAAGACCTATTTCCTGAGCAGTTTGGGTAACATTTCCTTTATTTCTTTGTAAAGATTCCTGGACATACTGACACTCAAATTCAGCCAAAGTTTTTTTGCGGGCTTCTTTATAAGGAAGGAAATCACTATTTTTATCTCTACTTTCATTTTTATCATCATCGAAATAAGAAAAATTTTTTTGCGGCTTACCTATTAATAGATCTTCAACCAAAATAATATGCATTTTACAACTGGCTACCGTTCGCTGAATAGTATTCTCCATTTCTCTTACATTCCCGGGCCAGTCATAATTAGATAATCTGGTAAGGGCTTTTTTGGTAATTTTAGTTATTTTCTTATTAAACTTAAGAGAGAATTTATTAATAAAATAGTCGGTTAATAATCTAATATCATTTTTTCGCATTCTTAAAGGAGGAACTTCTATCGTTATTCCATCCAATCGATAATAAAGGTCTTCACGAAATTTACCATCAGCGATAAGTTGTTCTAAATTCTTATTGGTTGCAGCAATAACTCTCACATCTACTTTTATTGTTTCCCTGCCACCTAATCTTTGAAAATCTTTCTCTTGCAAAACCCGTAATATTTTAGCCTGGGTAGAAATTGAAATATCACCAATTTCATCCAGAAATATGGTCCCTTTATGCGCCCGTTCAAATATCCCTATTTTCCGTTCATCAGCGCCGGTAAAAGCCCCCTTTTCATAACCGAATAATTCACTTTCAAAAAGGGTATCCGGAATAGCAGCACAATTTAATGGACAAAAAGGCATATTTTTTCTTAGGCTATGACGATGGACACTTCGTGCTATTAATTCCTTCCCTGTTCCACTCTCACCTCTTATTAGCAAGGCAATATCAGTATGGGCTATCCGGCCAATTGTCTTATAAATTTCCACCATTTTAGAATCTGAGCCGATTATTCCTTCAAATCCTATTTTTATGGGTGTAATTGTTTCTCCATTAATTTTTTTAGTAATTTCTTTAGAAAATAAATTTTTAAGCAGTTTTTCTACTTCATTCATAACAAAAGGTTTTAAAATATAGTCATAAGCCCCTTTTTTAAGAGCTCTAACAGTTGTTTCCATCGTTCCATGTGCAGTCATAATAATTACCGGAATAGCAGCATCAATTTTTTTAATTTCCTCAAGAACTTTTAACCCATCTATTTCCGGCATCATAAGATCAAGAAAAAATAAATCAGGTACATATTCTTCTCTCCTGCGCAATTGCTCAAGTGCTTCCTTTCCACTACAAAATTCTTTAACCTCGTAATTCCACCATATCAATCTATCCTTAAGGACTTCTATTGTATCCGGCTCATTATCAACAATAACAATTTTTTTTCTTGTCAAAATTATCTCCTTTTCTTATTAAGCGTAGAGCTAAGAGCATTGAGCTAAGAGCTTAGAGCTTAGAGCTTAGAGCTAAGGGCAAAAAGCAAAGAGCTTAGAGCGTAGAGCTTAGAGTTAAGAACTAAGAAATTAAAGACTTTTCATAAATCCACTAATCATTTTACTTAAATTCTCCAATTCTATAATCATTTTCTCTTTTACTTCTGAAGTAATATATCCTCTTCTATAAAAAATAAATAACATATTTACTACCTCATATGTTGATCTCTTAGCAAAGTTCAAAAATTGCTTGAATTCTCGTTTACTTTGTGAACCCGAGTCTTCTGCAATATTATTTGTTATAGAAAGAGAAGCTCCCCTTAATTGTTCTGCAAACCGAAATAAATTCCTCTCTGTTAATTTATCAGCAATATCAAATGATTGATCTGTAATCTCAATCGCTTTTTTCCAAATATTCATTCCTTCAAATCTAAACATCGATTGTCTCCCTTCTTTACTCTTTACTCTTTACTCTTTACTCTTTATTCTTTTGCTCTAAGCTCTAAGCTCTAAGCTCTTTGCTCTATGCTCTTAGTTTAGTATTCTTTACTCTTTGTTCTTTGCTCTTTGTTTTTTGTTTTTTACTCTATGCTCCAAGCTCTATGCTCTTAGCTTAGTATTCTTTATTCTTTTGCTCTAAGCTCTAAGCTCTTTGCTCTAAGCTCTTTGCTCTTAGCTCTTAGCTCTTTGCTCTTTGCTCTTTGCTCTACGCTTTACGCTCTATGCTCTATGCTCTTAGCTCTCAGCAGCTCCTAAAGTAAATATAAAACGACTTCCTTTATTTAATTCACTCTCTACCCAAATTTTTCCTCCCTGTAATTCTATCAATTGTTTGGTAATAGCCAAACCTAAACCGGTTCCTTTTATTCCCGGAATATTCCCAGCTCCAATTTGATAAAATTTATCAAAAATCTTATCTATATGTTCAGAAGGAATCCCTGCACCTGTATCTGAAACTGTAATTTGAATGCAATTATCTTTAGATTCTGCTTCTATTTTTACTTCACCCTGAAAAGTAAATTTAATAGCATTATTAATCAGGTTAAGAAGAATTTGTTTTACTCTGTCTTTATCGGCTTTTACTTTAGGTAATTTTTCAGGTAAAAAATATCGGATACCAATCCTTTTATTTTCAGCCATATTTCGCAAATTATCAATACAGAGCTCAATTATTTCTTTTAAAGAAAAAACACCTATCTGTATATCGATTTTACCTGCCTCAATTTTAGAGATATCGAGGATGTCATTAATCAGGTATTCCAAATCATTATAATTACGCTGAATTTTTTGAAGATACCTCTGCTGTTTATCGTTAAACTCTCCGGTGAGTCCATCGAGCATATTGTCAACAGCACCCTTAATTGCAGTGAGCGGTGTCCGTAATTCATGAGAGACATTAGAAACAAATTCCGATTTCATTTTATCTATTTCTTCCATTGTTTTTTGTAAAGTTAAAAAGATAAACGCAATAATTAAAATCAAAATGATAATAATTGTAAGCGTAATATATATATATCGTGTCCTTAAATTTAAATCATGTAAAGAAAATCCCATATAGAGAACAGCTCTCTTATCAAACACCTCACTCAATCGAATTACAGGAACAGCAATATCTAAAATATTCTCTTTTCTCCGGTGATCAAAATATTTTCTTGTAACAACATTTAAAGTTTTACTTTCTTTAATATCAAGAAGGGTAGAAATTTTCTTTCCCACTAAACTTTTATCGGTATGTATATAATATTCATCTCCTATACCTATAGCTGCATAAGAAATACTTCTCTCCTGGACAATTTCATTGAGCACATCAATGATAAAATCAAATCTTCGTTGTAAAGCTGCATTATTACATGTTCTGGCTAAATGTTTCGTTCTGGCTTTAAAATCTTCTATTAAATTTTCTTGAAAAGACTTTACCGAAAAAATCATCGCTATTATTGCTGCTAAGATAAAAATAGTTAAAAACCCTAACCATATTTTAGTTTTTTTCCTTATTTTTTTCATTTTTAATACTTCACTCCAATTTTATCATAAACCTTTCGGATAGATTCATAATCACTATCTGTGGCTTTGATAAACCTTTCAATTTTGAAAAATAAAAGAATTGCTTCTCCTTCTGTTATTTCATGAGCACGGAGAATTTCTTCCGTCACTTTTTGGGTTAATTCCTGATTAAAATCTTTTCGGAAAAAAATCGGGGTAAAAACATAAAAATCAGAATAGGCTATAGGTATTAATTTATCCACAATTCCAGGATTTAGTTCGGCCATTATTTCCCACTGAGCAAGAGAGAGACAAACAGCATCTGCTTCTCCAAAATATACTGCTAATATCTCATTCCGGCCACCATCAACTTTTACCAGTTTGCCAAAGAAATTATCAAAGGGAATATTTTTGCTCACCAAAAATTTATTTTGAAAATCTATAAGGTCATTTTCTTCTACATAAGCAAACCTTTTTCCTTTCAAATTTATAATCTGCCTGATTTTACTATCTTTTCGAACACATATTACAGCTTTGTCACCTTTTTTACCTGCCCTTGAAGGTCTTGCTTTAGGTACCACATTATGTAAACGATGAAGACTAATATATTCTTTTAATCCCATCAGTCCAAAATCAACGGTTCTTTCTTCTATTCTCTGACATATAGTATTAAAATCGGCAAGAATTTCCACTTTTATACAAATTTCTAAGCGTTGAGTCAAATACTCAGCAAAACGTTCAATCAATTGAAGAGCATCTGTAGGATTGGAATAATAGGAAAGATTATTTGCAGTAGTTGCCATAACAATTTCTTGAGGCATAGAACAAAGATTATCCCCAAAGAGTATCTCTACCCCGAAAATGCTTATAAAAAAAATAAATGCAAAATTGAAAGAAACAATTTTCATATTTTTACCTTAGGGTCTGCTGAAAAAAACCAGCAGTCCCTGATTTCACAGATTAGAAACCAGATTACACAGATTAAATAAATAATTAGCAAAGAGCTAAGAGCTTAGAGCTTAAAGCTAAGAACATAGAAGAAAATGCAGAATACAAGATGCAATGATTCACGATACAAAATTACAGATTACCATGTGTGTTTATCCTCTCCCTTTTGAAAAAGGAGTAATATCTCCCCCTTTGAAAAAGGGGGCTAGGGGGATTTTTAGTTCATAATCTTTCTTTTACTGCCTGATAAATCACTTCCATAACAGAATCCAGTTCTTGCAAAACTTGTAAATTGTTAAAACGCAATATATATAATCCCTCGTTTTTCAAATATATATCTCGTTGTGCATCTTTTTGTTCCTGATATGTTTCCTTATGTTGCGACCCGTCCACTTCTACTACAATCCTGGGATGCATAAAAATCTACAATATAGCCCCCAATGGGCTTCTGCCGATAAAATTGAACATTCAAAATTTGTTTTCCCCGTAACCGTGTCCATAAGGCCCTCTCACTATTTATCATTTCCCTGCGTAATTGACGAGCATTGTGTTTTAGACTCACGTTGTATTTTAACACCCTAAACAAATCCCCCTAACCCCCTTTTCAAAGGGGGAAATTATTTACCATTTCTTTCCTCCATTATTTGACACTACCTTAATCATTTCCCTACAAGTTTTCTTAATTTTGCAAGAAGGATATTATAATTATAGAGGGATTGATAGTATCCCCTCTTCGTAGTTGCTTCTAAAATCTGTGCATCTATTATTTCATCGGTATCGATTAATTCTACTTCGTAACTTTTCCGGGCTAATATTCTCCTTTCCTCTGCTTCTTTTACTGTTTCTTCTAATAAGTTTATTTGTTGAAAATAAGTATCAAGATTTATTGATACTTCCTTGACCTGAGAAGTGATACCTTCTTCCAATAAAATTTTTTCTGATTGTATTTTGGCTAAAGATTCTTTAGCGTTTTTTATTTTAGCAGAACTTTTAAACCCCTCAAAAAAAGGCATTGAAGCCGCAAAACCAATCATCCATTGCCTTTCAGGAGGATTTAAGAAATCTTCATTGTCGCTAATATAAGTATAATCACCGAGCAAACTAAAAACAGGATATCCGGAATGTTCTGCTATAGACAATTCCATTTCCGTAGCTTTTAAAGCCTTCCTAATCTGTTCACAATGAGGATTATTTCCAACAGCCATTTTAATATGATTTTCAACATTAATATCCTGCGGAACATAAGGTAAATGTTTATCAAGAATTTCCATCGGAGTATTCCAGGCTAACCCCAATTGATTTTTGAGGATAGTTTTAGTCAAATTGTAAGAACCCTTGATTTCCAATAACTGACGAGTAATTTCGGCGAGATAGACCTTTACTGTAAGATAATCTAATTTAGTTACCTTTCCAGAGCCTTTTTTATATAATCTCTCAGTAAGGTCCCTAAGTACTTCAAAGCGAATTTTTGTCTTTTCACCCAACTCAATTAATTCTTTTCCTAATACTATACCATAATAAGCATTAGTCACGCCATAGACAATTTCCTGTGCTGTCTGTTTTTCTTTACTTTTGGCAATATCAAAATTTAGTTTAGCCTGTTTGTGTCCACCCCTAATTTTCCCCCAGGTAAATACCGGCTGTTTTAATTCCACTTTAGCAATAAAATTACGATCACCCAACAAACCTGATTCAAAATAATCAGGAACTGAGTTAAAAGCCAAATATTTGTATGTATCCCATAATTCATTATAAAGAGGATTACCAATTATATCATCCGGATCCGTTCCGGAAGGAATCCCATAACCTACAAGTTTACCCGCATTTACATCTTCCTGTAATTGAAAATATGCTCCAGATTCAGATATAGCCTCTTTAAGAGCTAACGGAACTGAAGATTTACCTGTTCTATCATCATTGAGAAAACTGTAAGCTCCCTGAAGAGACAATTGTGGCCAATAATAAGATTTAGCTTCTTCTATCCTGCTCCTTGCAATTCCCACTTCATAACCGGCTTTCTTCATTCCCTGATAGTTTTTCAAAGCAATATTAATACAACTGTTTAAATCTAACTTCAAAATTTTACTTTTTTCCTCTGCCGACACTACCGACTGACTAAAACACTGCAGAATACAAACGGAAATAATTCCTACCAGGCACTTTTGTTTTAATACTACCATAAAACCTCCTTTTTTTTTATTTAGTAATGTCAAAAATGTTTTATTTTTTGGTAGTCGCAGGCTTTAGCCTGCGTTTTTTTTAATAATTTCTCCGTCGAGAACGCAGGCTAAAGCCTGCGACTACCGCTTCAAAACAATCTGAAATCTGTAATTTTTTTATCATGAATCATGAATCATGTATCTTGTATCCTGTATTCTGCATCCTGTTTGTAGTTTCACCCTCACCTTATTCCTCTCCCCTCAAGGGAGAGGACAAACATTGTAATCTGTAATTTTTTTATCGTGAATCCTGTATCGTGAATCGTGAATCCTGTATTCTGCATCCTGTTTGTAATCTCACCCTCACCTTAGTCCTCTCCCCTCAAGGGAGCGATCGATACGCCTTCCGTCAGAAGCGCCATCATATAGGGCTCGTCGCCGGCCTCGCGCCACTCGACCAGGGGTCCCTTGCCCCGGGAGACCACGACGGTGCCTCTGGAGCTGCGGCCGTACCCGCGGCTCACGATGGCGATC
>JAUVLC010000014.1 GCA_030595925.1 Clostridia bacterium
TTAATTACTGGAGAACAAAGTCTGATGCCGAGGTTGATTTTGTCTTATTAGAAGAAGGGAATAATATTGCTATAGAGGTAAAGTCTACATTAAATTCAAATAGAATTGGTAAAGCGTTACTAAGTTTCAAAGAAAAATATTTTCCGCACAGGATAGTTATAGTTTCTGAGAACTATTCTTCTTTTGAAAAGACAAGTAATATTCTTTTTATGCCGATATTTCTTGTTTGATTAATCCTATTTGGCCTGGTATAAATATGGGATGCAATGGTAATGAATAGTAAATTAAGTAATAGAAAAAAGGGACTAGATATAAATTATCGGATAGTTCCGAGATGACAAATAAGATTCCTTAAAAAAGGTACTTGTTTTTAGGAGAAACAAGTAAAACTTATCTCCTTTATTTTTAATGGGTTTGGATGTTTTTACTTGTTTTTTAAGCAATTTTCCGCAAATTGTTTAAAGAATTGACCCCAAAAACAACGAAGAGGAGAATTATGAAAAAATTATTCAAGCGTAAGGAACGACCGAAGAAGGATCAAAATGAGCCGGATTTTTTAACTCTGCTTCAAGAAATACAACAACAGCTTGTTTTTCTGGAGAAAAAGATTGACGCCTTAAGCAGTCAGCCCCAAAAAAGGAACCGTGAAAGTTCTTATAGTCACGACAGAAGCGATAGGAAAGGTGGATTTAGAGAAAAAAAATTTACGAAGGCGGTTTGCGCACAGTGTCATAAAGAATGTGAAGTGCCGTTTAAACCCACAGATAACCGCCCTGTATATTGTAGTGATTGTTTTTCAAAGCGTAGCGAAGGTGGTTCGTTTGAAGGCAGGCGAGATCGTAAGCCAAGAAGTGGAGGTTTTGCTCAGGAAGACCATAGTGGGCGCCATTTTGATAAGCCCCAAGGTGGGAAAAGTCGAGAGTTCGGTAAAAGAAAACCAACAAATTTCCGAAAACGCAAAGAAAAAGTATAATTGGAAGATAGAAGGGTTTTAGGTTAATTGGAACCAGGTGAAAAAAAACAGGGGGATGGGGTTGCACTTAGTTGACTTATGCAAGAATGCAAGAGCATTTCCCAATTTTTTATTTTGTAAAAATAAGCTGGGGGATTCGCCTAACAAACCGGCGGACAAGCAGGCAAATAGTCAAACATTATCGGATTTTTTTTGAATAATTGACGTTTCTGGATAATTTAAAGTAATATAAAAACGAATCAAAACTAAAGCCAATTGGGTCAATAAATAATAAATAAACTAATAGAGGTAAACATACAATGCAGAGAAACGGACAAAATCCAATCAGAGCAGCAAAGATTTATGGACATGGTTCCAACAAGGGAAATGAGAAATCAAAAGTCAATTCTCAAACACCAAATATTGCCGGGATTTGCTCTGCCTGCCAAACAGAAGTGCCACTTAAACCAGGTTTCCGGGTTTCATCGTTAAAGTGTCCCAAATGTGGCAAGCTTATGGGGAAGAAGTAACTAAAAACGAACCAAAGGAAATAGAAATAATAATTAGTTCCTAAAGTACGCAACGTCCCCTAGAAGGATTGATGTTTGTTTGTTTGTTTGTTTATTTGTTAGTGTGTTTGATGCTGATTTTACTGGCATAGCGGAACAGTACCGGAATAAGAAAAAAAGTGAAAAATATCGAAGCTAACATACCTCCGATGATAACTGCCCCAATAGATGCTTTTCCCTCAAACTGGTCAAATATCTGTGGCAGAGCACCGAATACAACAGCAAGTGAGGTCATTAATATCGCTCTGAATTTTACAGATGCCCCAAGCCATAGTGCCTCTCTTACTTCTTTGCCTTCACTAATTCTGCCCAGCGTATAATCCAACATAAGTATTGCATTGTTGACAACAAGCCCAACGACCATAACCATAGCCATCATAGAGCCTATATTAATAGAAAACTCTAAAAAGAAGAGAATAAAAAATACACCCACAAAGGCTGTTAATACAGAGGTAAGTATTACAAAAGGATAGCGGAATGAATTCATAATAGCTACAAGCAGCATATACGTAAATATAACCGCAAGAAGAAATGCTTTTGATATTTCTCTGGCAGATTCTTCCTGCATCTCTGCCATTCCGACGTATTCATATCCATATCCTTCGGGTAAATTTATAGCTTTAAATTCTTCATCAAGAATTATCTGCACCTGGCCGGATGTTGATTTTGATAGATATCCGTCAATTTGTATAACCCTTTTCTTATTCCGTCTCATTATGGTAGAATATCCCTGCTTTTTTACAACCTTGCCCAGTTTGGAAATAGCAATAAGGCCGTCTTTTGACATTACCGGTATATTCTTTAGGTCATCTATTGTTTTTTTATAAATGTCATCAATCTCTATATTTATCTTATACTCCTGCCCCTTTTCTTTATAAAGATTATCGGTGTTACCACTGACCGAAAATTTTATTACATCGCCAACCAGGGAATTATATACACCTGCGGTTATCATTTTGTTGTCATTGGGGATAAAGCGTATCTCTTCTTTTGGCGTTTTATATGAGGAATTAACCGAACGGAAATAACCGGTTTTTAACATTATCTCCTTCATTTTCTTTGATATGTCTATCATTGTTCTGTAGTCTTTTCCGGATAAATTAATAGATACATCTCCGCCGAACATACTGCTTCCTTGCTTCACAACACGTGTAAACCCTATGTCCGCACCGGGAATTTTGGCTGCTACAGGAATAAGAGAATTTATTATTTCCATATCTGTTCTCTGCCTGGTTTTATGCGGTATAAGATTTACAGTAACAGAAGCTTTTTCTGCACCATCTATACCTATGTACGATAAGTAACTTCCTGTTTCCGGTACACTTTTTACTATATCCTCTATATTCCTTACAACGCTCAAGGTTTTATTGAGCGTACTTCCCTGCGGCAGATCTATATCTGCACTGATTACATCCTGATCTGATGAGGGCATAAACTCATTTCCGATGTATTTAAGACAGAAAAAGGTGCTGATGACCATAATAGAAGATAGCAATAAAGCCGATTTTGGATGTTTTAAAATTTTATTAAAAATAATTTTATATTCACCGAGCAGATTTTTCTGAAGTTTCTGAGGAAAATAAAAAATTTTTTTAAATAAATTTCCATTTTTTCCGTTTGATTCTTTTTTATCTCTGGGCTTGAGTAATAAGGCGCAGAGCATTGGGGTAAGACTGAATGAGGCAAGTATTGAAAATACTGTTGCATAAATAATTGTTAGTCCAAACTGTTTCATAAACTGTCCGACCATTCCGCCCATAAAAGCAATTGGTGTAAAAACTACAAGATTTGTACCTGCAGAAGCAAGTACTGCGACTGAAGCCTCTTTTGTTCCTTTAATTGCCGCATTTACCGGATCAAGTCCGGCATTAAGTTTCTGGTCAACACTTTCCAATACAACCAATGCATTGGCGATAAGTGTTCCCAGTGACGTAGCAATAGCTAAAAGGGTTATAAAATTAATTGAGAAATGTGAAAATGACATAGGAAAAAACGCAGAGATAAGTGATGTCGGTATAACTATAGCTGCGATGAAAGTAACCCTGAGATTCTCAAGGAATAAGAATAAAATAAGCACGGTTAATACAATACCTATAAGTATGTTGACCAGGGTATTATTTGTTTCCGTCAATAGATTGATTGTAGAATCATAAGCTATTACTAATTCCATATTTTCGGGTAATTTCTTTTTAATTTTTTCAAGTGTTTTTCTTATCTTTTTTATTATACTTACCGCATCTCCGTCTGATAGCTTTTTAACCGAAAGACCGACGGCATCCCTGCCGTTATAACGGGTATAGGTCTCTATTTTTTTGTAAGAATCTTTTACTGTTGCTATATCTGAAAGCTTCAGCCGTATGCCTTCTCTTGATACAAGCTCCATTTGTGCTATATCGTTGATATTTTCAAATTCTCCGAGAAACCTTATATTCTCTTTTGTTACATCGGTCTCTATAGTTCCTCCGGGCACATTTATATTTCGACCGCTTACTGTATTTACAACGTCCTCTATCGATATAAAATATTTCTTCATTAGCTGGCTGTCTAATTTGACATTGATCTGACGTTCTTTACCGCCGTACACATCAACAGAAGCAACCCCTTCGATGACAGTGAGCATATTTTTAAGATTTTTATCAGCATATTCGTATAGTTGGAGACTATCGGTTTGTTTATCCCCGACAAGGACAAGATCTATTACGGGTTGAACCAGCGGGTCATATTTGCTGACAACAGGCTTGTCTGCATCCCTGGGCAATTGATTTGTAATAGATTCGACTTTGTCTTTTACTTCAATAGCCTTTAAATTAGCATCCGTTCCCATTTCAAATTCAATAAGCACAAATCCGAAACCTTCATAAGAATAAGACTGAATTTGTTTAATCTGTG
The DNA here is from genome assembly GCA_030595925.1 of Clostridia bacterium. Classification (GTDB taxonomy): domain Bacteria; phylum CBDUZB01; class JAGLHV01; order JAGLHV01; family JAGLHV01; genus JAGLHV01. The sequence goes on from JAUVLC010000014.1 coordinate 4,411, forward strand.
ATATTTCGGCAACAGCATCCTCTATCTTTTTTATTATCTGTGTTTCTATCTCAACAGGGGATGCCCCGTTATACATAGCTTTTACCGTTACAAAAGGAAAATCCATTTTAGGTGTCGATTCAATAATTATACTATTGAAGGAAACTATACCCATAACAACAAAAACAAGCACTAACATAATTGTCATAGCAGGTCTTTTTACAAATATATCAATCATTGACGGAATTCCTCCCTGCGGATCATAACACGATCACCTTCTTCCAGTTTATTTAACCCATTTATACAGACGACATCATTATTGGAAAGCCCTTTTTTTACTTGTATACAACCGCCATACGAAATTCCCGGCTTAATTATTTTCTTTACAACGATATTATCTTTAACAACCCAGCAAAAACTGTGAGAGTTATCAATAGCGACAGCACTTTCCGGTATTCTTAAAACATTTTTTAACGCTTTAATTTTAACGTTGGCAACAATAATTGTTTTTACCGGGAATCTATTTTTTGAACTAATTCGAAGTCTTACTTTATATAATCCCGTCAGGATATCTCTTTGCTCACTGATATATGTAATATAACCTGAAATTTTTTCGGCGTTTTTTTCTGCGGTAAACGTCTGCCCCTGCTTCAATTTATCAGCAACCTCTGCCGGTACTTCCCCCTCCAGAATTCTTTCTTTATCTAAAATTCCCGATACTTTTTCTATACAATAAATATTACCTCTGGCAACGTTTGCAACATCAACGGGCTTACCGTGTTCACTCCATTCCCCGGCCATACTTACTATCTCTTTTTGCTCTTTTAATTTAATGACCTGGGCTTTATGCAAAACACTCCAGATAACTACGGCAAGTATTAAAAGATATATCAGTTTTCTCATAATTTATTTCCCTGTTATTTTTTTGATTTTAACAATTACTGTTATTTCTTTCTTTACGCAGACTAAAGTCTGCGGCTACCGGATTTTCACAATTACTCTGAGTTTTTTCATTTTATTTTTGGCACTGTACAATAAGTTTATCTATCTTTGCCACAAGTAAATTAATCTCATAAAGAGTGGATAGGGTATTCAATTTAGCTGCGGTCAATTGTAAATCGACATCGTTTAACATTGTTTGTGATACCACTCCCGATTTAAAACTTGACAAGGTTACTCTATATGATTCTTCAGCAAGTTTTTCGGCGTTAATACAGGCTCTATATGTTTCAATTAATGCATTATATTTTGAAAGTGTGGATTTAAGTTCGACTTCCAGTTCGTTAATTTTTTTCCGATATTCTATTTCTGCAATATTTTTATCGTTTAAAGCTTTTCTATGAGCACTTAAACGCAAACCACCATCCCATAATGAAAAATTAAACCTCAAACCGGCAATAATTTCTTTGGACATGTCATCTGTATAAAAAATGTTTTCTGAAGTACCTGTGTAATTATACGTAGCAAACCCTGTCAGGGTTGGATAGAACTGATATTTCCTGTGTTTCACAACCAACTCATTTAAGTCTATCCTATTATTCAGTATTTTCACTATAGGCTCTCTTGTAAGCATCTTTGCTTTAACCTGCTGGAAATCATATTTAGGAAAATTTGTAGTAAAATCATCCTTCAGAATTACACTTGTTTTTTCCTTTAAACCCAGAAGATCTTTTAACGCTATGGTAGCCTGGTCAAGAGAAGACCTTGCCCGCATTACCGGTGGTATCCTGCCGGCAACATCTGCTTCCATCTTTACATTATTAACCATAGATATTCTTCCGCTTTTAAACCTTGTCTTGAGCGCAACTTTATTCTTCAATGCATTTTCATAAGAACGTTCTGCTATCTTCGCTGTTTTCTGTGCCAAAAGCATTGTGTAATATGCCATTTTTACGCCATATCCAAGTTCGTTCTCGGTAGCTTCTATTGATAATCTTTCCAAACCGATAACCCTTTTGGCAATTTTTATTGCATTAAATACCTTTCCAAAAGACCACAAAACCTGAGAGACCGTTATGCTTGCCCTGGAATCCCATTCCTGTTTGAGAGGCATTTCTATCTCTTCCTCGTCAAAATTGATTTTCAAAACAGGTGACTCAATATACCTATCAAGGCCAATTTCACCTCCAATTTGTGGAAAGACAGAAGCACGGATTTCTTTATAAGTATTATTCATTTTATCCAGCTTCTGTTGTCCGATTTTAAGTTCCTCGCTGGTATTTACTGCTAAAGCTACGGCATTTTTAATAGTAAGAACCTTTCTTTTAATATCTCCTGCATAAACAAAGAGGGTTAACGTACACAATAAAATGATACAGATTACTAATTTTTTCATAATTTATATTTTCCCTGCAAACGAAAGCTTTAAGACTTTTACTACTATTGCTGAAATATATGCGGGACTTTTTTTGTCGCGCTCTACTAAAATCTTTTTAAGCATTCCTCCTATTACTATCATACATAACTCTGCATGTTCTTCATTAGTAAAATTTTTATTTGCAATACCGTTTTTTCTATTCATTTTAAATAGAGTTTCAAATTTTTTTCTTTTTGATTCACGCAGCTGGAGTATTTTTGTTCTTGCCTTAGAATTAATACCAAATAACAATTCTGAACCGATCATTATTTTCAATGCGTCTTTATTGCTATTGAAATATACAACAATTTGTTTAACTGCTCCTTCAAGTGTAGCCCAGATATCATTTTCTGTAAAGAAAAAATTTTCATTTAGTATTTCATCCATTCTATCTGCTAAAGCTAATAAAAGCTCAATATATAAATCTTCTTTATTCTTAAAATAAAGATACATTGTGCCCTGTGCGATGCCGGCTTGTTTAGCTATTTCTTTTATGCTGGCTGAAGAAAACCCTTTATTAGCAATTACCTTTCTTGCACTTCTTAATATTTTTTCTCGTGTATCAATCATTAATCTTCTCCCGCAATAAATGAATGAGCGTTCGTTCATAATACTTTATATTACAGTACTTGTCAAGAATCTTTCCCCAAAAACAAATAAATACAAAAACCACTTATTGACAAACCAAAGACAAACATAGGGGACAGGCCTCAAAAATAGAAAATAATTGACAGAAGGAGGATAAAAAGATAAAGTAAAAGACATTAGGGATGAGGGTTGGGTGAAGGGACATGGTTTAAAGGTTTAAAGTGTTAACTTATTATCTTAAGACCGTTCCCCAAATTACCCCCATATTTTTATGTGGTAGCCGCAACCTTTAGGTTGCGTTATCGTCGGAACTTTTCCGCAGGCTAAAGCCTGCGACTACCAAAAAGGCAATTGTGATACAGTTTGTGCGCAGGAATGACCTGCCTTAAGAATTGTCGGGCAGGCAATAAAGGTAAAAAGGCTATTTTGCAGAAGTCTAATTACTAAATTTTAAAGAAGGAGCATAAGGATGAAGGCCAAGGTCGTTGTAGCTATTGATTTGGGGACCACCGGTAACCGGGTTATAGCCTTTTCCCGGGAAGGTACGATAATAGCCAAATCTTATTATGAGTTTCCCCAGATATTTCCTCAGTCCGGATGGGTAGAACATAATCCTTTTGATATTTTAAATACCACTCTTGATGCCCTGAGGGATGTTGTCAAAGTAATCGGCGTAAATAATGTTACTTCTATCGGTATTACCAATCAAAGAGAGACCACGATATTATGGGATAAATTTACCGGCAAACCGGTCTATAACGCCATTGTCTGGCAATGTAGAAGAACAGAGAATATTTGCCGGGATTTAAAACAGTACAACAAAGTAATTAAGGAAAAAACCGGTTTAGTTCTGGATCCGTATTTTTCCGCTACCAAAATAAAATGGATCATTAAAAATGTTCCTGATATAAAGAAGAAAATTTTTGAAGGTAAAATTATTTTCGGTACTCCGGAAACATGGATATTATGGAATCTAACCGTAGGTAACGTTCACTGCACAGAGCCGAGCAATGCCTCCCGGACGATGCTTTTTAACATCAGGACTTTGGAGTTTGACCCGAAATTATTGAAAATTTTTGCTATACCCGGTCAGATCTTGCCGGAGGTTAAAAATTCCGATTCAACATTTGGCGTTATGGATAAAAAAATTCTGGGAAAGGAAATTCCGCTTGTTGGTATTTTGGGTGATCAGCAAGCTTCCTTGTTTACACAATGCGGTTGGAAAAAGAATATGATAAAAGCTACTTACGGGACGGGTATTTTTATAATGACCAATATTCTAAAAAAACCGGTTATTTCAAACAAACTGCTGACCACTATTGCCTGGAAAATTGGCGATGAGGTAAATTATGCGATGGAAGGAAGCCTGTTTATAGGCGGGGCTGCAATCCAATGGTTGAGAGATAATTTAAAGATTCTGAAATCAGCTGCAGATAGCGAAAATATGGCTGCTTTGCTCAAGGATAATGAAGATGTCTATTTTGTGCCGGCGCTTCAGGGATTAGGTGCTCCTTACTGGGACCCGGACGCTCGCGGACTGCTAATCGGGTTGACCAGAAAGACAACGACAAAAAATATTGTTCGAGCTGTTTTAGAATCGTTGGCTTATCAGACCAGAGATGTAATCGAGGAAATGGAGAAAAATCTCCAATTTAAATTTAAAGTCTTGTGCGTCGATGGAGGAGCGACCGTTAATAATTTCTTAATGCAATTCCAATCCGATATTTTATCTTTACCCGTTGAACGCTTGGTGAATATCGACAGCACTGCCTTGGGAGCGGCTGGGATCAGTGCGATTACGACAGGATTCTGGACCAAAGAACAGTTTGAAAAAATGAAAACAATTGATAAAGTTTTTAAACCGATAATGAATAAAAAAAATTCCAACTTTTATTACGCTAAATGGAAGGAAGCCGTAAAAAGATGTTTGAAATGGAAATAAGTAAATGATACGGAAGAGGGGAAGAAGTAAATAAAAATGAACCGGAAGTAACACAAATAATAATTAGTTTTTAAAGGATGTTCCCATAAATTTCCTAAAATTTCTCAGAATTCTTAATAAATAAACTAAAGGAGGTAAATACATACAATGCAGAGAAACGGACAAAATCAAATCAGAAAAATAAAGACTTTTGAACATGGTTCCAACAAGGCAAATGAGAAATCAAACGTCAATTCTAAAACAGCAAATATCGCCGGGATTTGCTTTGCCTGCCAAACAGAAGTGCCGTTTAAAGCAGGTTTCCGGGTTTCATCGTTAAAGTGTCCAAAATGCGGGAAGCTTATGGGCAAAAAATAAACTCTGCACAAGAGGAAATCCGGAAAGGAGGAAAGAAATATTTCAATAAGTTAAAACCTTAAGTAATGTTTCCTGAAACCAAAAAGTCCCTTTATTTTTTTAATCAAAAAAGGAGGAAAAATGACTAAGAAAAAGACAATCATAATTATCTTGTTAAATTTATTTTTATCGTTATTTTTGGGTTGTGGAAAAACCCAGGAAAATATTTCACTGGAAACATTGTTTTCTGAATTGGTTGGTTGCGGTTTTGAACAACAAAAAATAATTGTATGGAACAAAGAGCAGCTTGATGAAATGACTAATAGTATTTCACAACAATTTGGTCTTAATGTTTCTGTTAAAAACATGGAAAAATCTATGTCTGAACAGTTTCCGGTGGGTAGAATAGTAGCAGTATATAAAAAAAACAATAGAACGGTTGTTATAATGATGGATGAATTTAAAAGTAAAAAAGCTGCGAAGAAAGAAATTGAGCGTCGAGTTAAAAACTCTGAAGATCTTCAGTCAGGAGTGCATTCTTTTACTCATACATTAAAGGAAATTAAAATAAACGAAAATACTGCTTATTATCAGGTTTTTGGTTCTTCTTCTACTGAAAAATATGAAACAAAGGTTTTTTGGTCAAAAGGGATGTATATATTTGAGGTGACTTCCCGTGGAGATATTTGGGCGGAAGAAGAAGCTGTAAATATAGCAGAAAAAATTAAATATTAAATTTCTAAAAAAATATAGCGAAGATACGGGACGGAGGATAATTTATATATGGTTGAGACAGGAAAATTAAATAAGTTAAGAGTGATCAAAAAAGTTGATTTTGGAATTTATCTTGAAGGAGAAGAGGCTGGTGAAATTTTACTTCCCCTTAGGTATGTGCCGGAAAATTGTGAAGTTGACGACATTATAGAAGTTTTTATCTATTTTGATTCTGAAGACCGTATTATTGCCACTACTGAAAAACCTTATGCTATGGTGGGTCAGTTTGCTTTGTTAAAGGTTATTTCAGTTAATTCTGTTGGGGCATTTATTGACTGGGGTTTACCAAAAGATCTACTGGTACCTTTTCGTGAACAAAAGCAAGAAATGGAAGAAGGCAAATCATATGTTGTTTTTATCTACCTTGATAAAAGTAAACGTATTGCTGCTTCTTCGAAACTGGATAAATTTTTTGACACTCTGCCGATTAGTTTTCAGGAAGGGCAGGAAGTGGAATTGTTAATATGCTATCAAACCGATCTTGGTTATAAAGCAATTATTAACGGATGCTATGGTGGTGTCCTTTATAAAAACGAAGTGTTTCAAGTATTAGAAAAAGGACAGAAAATAAAAGGGTTCATTAAAAAAGTGAGAGATGATAAAAAAATAGATCTCTGTCTGCATAAACCCGGCTATAAAAAAGTTGATGATTTGTTGGAAAAAATTATTGACACCCTGAAAAAACGAGACGGGTTTATTCCTGTGGGTGATAAAAGTTCTACGAAAATTATTTATGAGTTGTTTGGGGTAAGTAAGAGAACATACAAAAAGGCAATAGGCGTTCTTTTCAAAAAAAGGTTGATAACTTTTGAGAATAACGGCATAAAACTAAAAGAAAAAATACGGAAAAAGGGGGGGATTGTTAAATAATTTAACTAATTGAAAAGAAGTTGTTATAATTGAGTAGTATCGAGACAAGCGAGAATAAAAATATCAGGATTATTGTTGTACCGTCGGGAAACAAGTAGGTTGTAGGGAAGGTGAAATAAATTAGCTATCGAAAACAAGTGATTCATTAAGCAAATAGTGGGGTAAGTTTTAAAATGGAAGAAACAGCAGGTGATACATTAACTAATCAGAATAAGGGACAAATCTATACGGTTTTACGGCAATACTGGGGATATAATTCTTTTTTGCCATTACAGGAAAATGCAATTTTGTCTATACTGGAAAACGAAGACAGCTTGACGGTGTTACCTACAGGAGGTGGTAAGTCTTTATGTTTTCAATTACCGGCTTTATTGAAGAAAGGGATGGTTGTAGTTATTTCTCCCTTAATTTCTCTGATGAATGACCAGGTGGACAACCTTAAAGATATGGGAATAGCTTCCTGTTATTTAAATTCTACTCTGTCTTTTAAACAACAGAGATTCTTAATTGAGCGAATTAGGGAAGGAAAGATCAAATTATTATATATATCTCCCGAAAGATTAAAGAATAAGGAGACAATAGATTTATTAATTTCTGTCAGGCCTTCCTTCTTTGTGATTGATGAGGCACATTGTATAAGCCATTGGGGACATGATTTTAGAGAGAGTTATCGCCATCTTCATATGATTAAAGAGAGGTTTAAGTCTGTAAGTGTCCATGCCTTTACTGCTACAGCTACCAAAGAAGTGCAACTGGATATAATAAAGCAATTAAGGTTAAGCAATCCTAAAATTCATGTTGGCGGGATAGACCGTCCTAATTTAAGCTACCGGGTAATACCGCGTAATCAGGTTTTAAATCAAATCATGGAGGTTTTAACAAAGCATGCCAATGAAGCCGGTATTATATATTGTTTACGTCGTAAAGATGTGGAAGTTGTTTCGGATGGGTTAAAAAGTTTCGGTATTGATAATGTTGGTTACCATGCCGGTATGTTAGACAAAGAGCGATATATAGCACAGGAAAGATTTGCCCGTGAAGAAGTAAATATTGTTGTTGCTACGGTAGCCTTTGGAATGGGGATTGATCGTTCTAACATTCGTTTTATTGTTCATGCGGGTATGCCCGGAAGTATCGAACATTATCAACAGGAAACAGGTCGTGCCGGAAGGGATGGACTTCCTGCTTTTTGTTATATGTTTTATGGTGGTGCAGATTTTCGCTTATGGAGTTTTTTCGCAGAAAAGTCCTCTGAGCGGGAAATAATGATGAAAAAAATAAAAATTATGTACAATTTTTGTACTCAGCCTCAATGCAGACACAAGCTTTTGGTAAATTATTTCGGGCAGGATTACCGAAGACGCTCTTGCAATGCTTGCGATTATTGCTTAAAGGAACTTGATATGGTTGATGATGCACTTGTTGTCGGGCAAAAGATATTATCCTGTGTAATTAAGGTAAGGCAAAATCGTTATGGATTTGGCACGGGACATGTGGTAAATGTATTAAAAGGAAAACTAACAGAGAAAATAAAACAGATGAGACAGCATACCCTGTCAACGTTTGGTATAATGCAAAAGGAATCAGAGGTGTTTATAAGGCATATGATTGAACAATTAATCGGACAGGGTTTTTTATTTAAAGAGGGGGAATTTTTAACTCTTTCAGTAACGGATACAGGAAAACAGTTGTTGCTCGGAGAAGTATCTCCAATATTGGCGATGCCTTTGCTTGCCGCTAAGAAAAAAGAGATTACAAAAAAAACCATTGAAAGAAGAGATAAAGAATGGTCGGAAATAGATCAATCATTATTTCAAATATTACGCGAAGAGCGGACAAATCTTGCACACAAAAAAAGTGTTCCGGCATATATTATATTCAGTGATAAAACGTTGAGAGATATAGCTGCAAAAAAACCTGTAACTAAAGAGGCCTTTTCGGACATTTATGGCGTAGGAAAAAACAAATTGGAATCTTACGCAGATATATTTATTAATATTGTTAAGAAATATCTGAGGGAGACTGTTAAGTAGATTGATAACTATAGGAAAAAAGTATTAAGGGAATAGTAAGTCAATTATACATGAACCGGTTTATTTAACGAGTTGAAAGGAGAAAAGATGGGGAAGAAAAGATTAATCGTCTTATTAGTACAGATAGTAATATTTGTACTAGTTTTGGTTTTATTTACTGCAGCTACAGGAGATAAAACTTTACAGGCGAGGATAAAATTCGGTGGTCTATTTTTAGTATTTGGATTAATTACATTAACTTTTAAAAAACCTATCGCAGAATGGACATATAAACGACAAGTTGGGGCGATGAAAGAACGTTCATCAATAGAGAAAACTATAGAGGGTTTTAATCATGGCGGGATACTTTTGTCTTCTGTTGGAGCTATTTTAATTTTGTTTGGATTAATTTTTAGATAAGCAACGACTATTAGAAATATTCAATATTAATATTATAGTTCCAAAGTAGGAAGAAAGTATTAAGGGAATAGTAAGTCAACCAAGACTTCTTCCCTTCCATTCCCAAATCTTTCCCCCGTTTTTATTTTCTCCATTCCACTGCTTGACAAATGAAAAAATCTGGGATAAATTTATTAATGTTTCCTAAATTTGTCCTGAAGATAGTTATTAGGGGAAATAGATTATAATTTAAAAATCAGATCCTACAAACAGCAATTCTATTATAAAAGAAGAAAGGGATGAATTTACCAGGACATTATGGAAAAGACAAAAATCACTATTGTGGGTGCGGGAATTATTGGATTAGCAATTGCCGCAGAGCTTTCTAAAGAGTGTAATGATATTGTGGTAATTGAAAAAAATTCCTCTTTTGGACAGGAAACAAGTTCTCGGAATAGTGAGGTTATCCATGCAGGAATTTATTATCCCGGGGATTCTTTAAAAGCGAGGTTGTGTGTAGAGGGAAAGGAATTGCTTTATAAGTATTGTGAAAAGTACAATATTGGGAATAAAAGAATCGGAAAATTAATTGTAGCTACTAATACTAATGAGGTCGATAGATTAGAAACTCTTTTTAAACATGGTATAGAAAATGGAGTTACGGATTTAACACTCTTATCTGCAGAGGAAATAAAAAAATTAGAACCCCACATAAAAGCGATGGCGGCTATACATTCACCTTCAACAGGAATTATGGATTCGCATGGGCTGATGAAGAATCTTGTTTTAGAGTCTAAGAAGTGGGATGTTCTGATTGCCTATGCTACGGAGTTAAAAAGTGTTGAAAAGCATAAAGATGGTTTTAAGGTCTCAGTCAGGGATGAGCGGGAAGGAAGTTTTGTTTTTCTAACGGAAATTTTTATTAATGCCGCAGGACTTTGTTCCGATAAGGTTGCCGGGATGATAGGTATTAACAAAAAGGAATATACGTTGAAATATTGTAAAGGGGATTATTTCCGGGTGCATAATAATAAAGCAACATTTATTTCTCATCTCATTTACCCTGTCCCGTCGGAACACAGTGTCAGTTTAGGTATACACACAGCATTAGATTTAGCCGGTGGTTTGCGATTGGGACCTGACGCTGAATATGTAGATAAGGTTGACTACAATGTTGATGAGTCAAAGAAGGAAGCTTTTTATGAGAATACAAAATGTTTTTTACCGTTTATTGAATTGCAAGACCTTGGCCCGGATATGGCAGGGATAAGGGCAAAATTGCAGGGACAGGGAGAAGACGTCAGAGATTTTTTAATAAAAAATGAAAGTGATAACGATTTAGCAGGATTTATAAATCTTATTGGTATTGATTCTCCGGGTCTTACCTGTTGTCTTTCTATTGCCAAAAAGGTAAAAGAGCTCGTAAAGGATTTTTTTTAGGGGAGGGAAGGAAACAAATGGTCTTGAGAATAGGACACAGGGGTGCTTCAGGGTATGAACCGGAAAATACATTGCTTTCATTTCAGAGGGGACTCCGGTTACAGGTGGATTTAATAGAGTTAGACGTGCAGGTATGTAGTACAGGGCAAGTAGTTGTGATTCACGACGCTAAAGTTGATAGAACAACAAACGGAACAGGGTATGTTGAGGAAAAGTCATTCCGGGAATTAAGGGCATTAGATGCGGGCAAATGGCAAAAAATTCCTACTCTTCAGGAAGTGCTGGATATAATAGATAGAAAAGTAAAAGTAAATATTGAAATTAAAGGGGAAGGTGCATCAAAGTTGGTTTTTGATATCATAGAAATGTATATTAGTAAAAGAGGATGGGAATGGGATGATTTTATTATTTCTTCATTCAATCATTATGAATTACTGGAATTTAATCGATTAACATCCAAGGTTAAAATCGGGGCAATAATTGCAGGTATACCGATTGGTTATGCAGAGTGTGCAGAAAAACTAAATGCCTATTCGCTGCATCCGTCTAAAGAATTTATAAATAAAATTATGGTTGACGATGCTCACAAAAGAGGGTTGAAAGTATTTTCCTATACGTTAAATGAACCGGAGGATATAGAGAGAATTAAGTCATTAGGGGTTGATGGTATCTTTTCCGATTTTCCGGATAGGATATAAGGGAGAAAAGGGGAAAGAATACTTGAGCAAAAAGTATTAATTTATTATCTTGAAACAGTCCCTCTTTTTTTTCAAAAATTTGTTAATGTTAAATAGACGGAAAAGAAATTATTTTTTCCTCTTCTTAATCTTTCCTTCCTCAAAGGAAAAAAGAGAATAGTTGTATGGATTCTTGCTTGTCAAACTGTGTCACAACTCTGATTTTTAAAACAATTGTAGTAACGACATTTAGAGATTGTTGGAAAATACAAATTTTGTAGTCGCAAACTTTAGTTTGCGTGAAAACGTGGTAATATTTGGTAATAATAAGCAAAAAAAATCGCCGGCTGAAGCCGTCGGCTACCGTTCTTCAACAATCTCTTTATGACGCCCGTCGGAAAAGGTGTTCATTAGCCCAATTATCCAAATTAACGATAGACAAGTAAATTGGGCAACTACATTGATTGTGACAGAGTTTCTACGCAGGAATGACAAAGAAAGTAAAGTTTCTTCGCTTTGCTTAGGATAACACAAGATTTTTTTTGTAATATTTATAAGCTTTTATAACAATATTCTTACTAACATTAAAACTTTTAGCTGTTTTTTTAAAAGACATCTTTAATAAATACAATTTCGTTGCTTTTTGAGTTGTTTTTTGGTACAAGGGAAGATGTTGAGCTTAATAAGTGCGGTTATTTCTCTTGTGCGTTGAATTGGTTGCAACCGGGAGAATTAGGACTATGGGGAAAAAGGGGGACATTGTTAAATAGTTAAATAACTATTAACATAACTTTGAACAATAGAGTAATATTGATTTATGCATAGAAAAGTCAGAATAGATATACCGGAGAAGATGTTAAGCAATATTCTGTATATTGTTCCAAAATAGATTAAGTAAAAAAATATCCACGCTTAAAGACTTAATCGATCTGATAACCAAAAAATTAGTAGTTGAAGTAGTAAAATTAAAAGGAAACAGAAGGGGTGAAAAAATAGCTAAAGCCAGAGCTTTAATATTATACATCGGGCAAAGATATTTGGGGGAGCAGGGCGCTGCAGTAGGCTTAAAATTAAACAAGAGCAGTGCCAGTATAAGTGTAGCATATAATAGAGGGAAGAAAATAATAGAGAAGGATGCAGGGGCGAAAAGTATTCTTAATGACATTTTAACTACTTAACAACGTCCCCCTTGTGCTTACTTGGAATTGTTCTTGTTTTTTCATTTAAAGCTTGGGCAGTAGGTACATTGATTTCCATTTCTTCGGCTACTTATAATAGCCCTGCGGATGGTGATGATAATGCTTTTGGAGTAGTGGTAGACGGAGATGGAAATATTATTGTTACTGGAAGTAGTTCTAACGGAACAAATCATGATTATTATACCATCAAGTATAATAATGATTTTTCCTTAGTGCTTGCTTCGGCTACTTATAATGGCCCTGCGGATGGTGATGATTATGCTCTTGGAGTAGCGGTAGATGGAGATGGAAATATTATTGTTATTGGATATAGTCACAACGGAACAAATCATGATTATTATACCATCAAGTATAATCCTAACCTTTCCTCGGTACTTGCTTCGGCTACTTATAATGGTTCTGCTAATGGTGATGATTATGCCCGTGAAGTAGCGATAGATGGAAATGGAAATATTATTGTTATTGGATATAGTCACAACGGAACAAATTATGATTATTTTAGCATAAAGTATAATAATGATTTTTCTTTAGTGCTTGCTTCGGCTACTTATAATAGCCCTGCGGATGGTGATGATAATGCTTTTGGAGTAGTGGTAGACGGAGATGGAAATATTATTGTTACTGGAAGTAGTTCTAACGGAACAAATAATGATTATTTAAGCATCAAGTATAATAGTGATTTTTCTTTAGTACTTGCTTCGGCTACTTATAATGGTTCTGCGAATGGTTTTGATATGGCGTATGGAGTAATAGTAGACGGGGAGGGTAATATTATTGTTACCGGAAACAGTTTTAATGGAACAAATCATGATTATTATACCATCAAGTATAATAATGATTTTTCCTTAGTGCTTGCTTCGGCTACTTATAATGGCCCTGCGGATGGTACGGATGTTGCTATTAAAGTAGCGGTAGATGGAGATGGAGATATTTTTGTCACCGGATATAGTTCCAACGGAACAAATTATGATTATTATACCATCAAGTATAATAATGATTTTTCCTTAGTGCTTGCTTTGGCTACTTATAATGGCCCTGCGGATGGTACGGATGTTGCTATTAAAGTAGCGGTAGATGGAGATGGAGATATTTTTGTCACCGGATATAGTCCCAACGGAACAAATCATGATTATTATACCATCAAGTATAATGGTTCACCACAAATATTTTCTCTCTCTCCTTCCTTTGGTCGACCAGGGGAAACATTAGACCTTATTATCAATGGTTCAAACTTCTATTCCGGTGCAGATATTTCTTTTAGTGATTCCGGAATAATTGTGAATTCTGTTAATTTTATTAGTGCAATGGAAATTAGGGCAAATATTACTATTGCGCAAGCTGTAGTGCCGGGTAACAGGGATGTAGTGGTTACTAATATTGATGAAGCAAGAGGAGTAATGGCCGGAAGATTTGAAATTAGAGAGAATATTGGGTACCAGGTAGAAGCTGATTTTCGTTTAGTGAAAGTAAGTCCTAGAATATTTACGCCTAATGGGGATGGGATAAATGATGTGGCTAATTTTATTTTTGAGAATTCCCAAAACGAAGAGGTAACAGGTATGATATTTGATTTATCGGGTAGTATAGTGCGGGATGTTTTAGTGCAGAACAGTGATACTTCTTTAATGTGGGATGGCAGGGATAATAATGGAAATATTGTTAGCGGTAAAGTATATATTTATCAGATTAAAGCCGGAAATAAGTTGTTAAACGGGACAGTAGTCTTAGCTAAATAGAAAAGAGTAGTGAAATAGGGGACATACTACTAATCTTTTAGGCAGAAAAGAAAGTTTTATTAATAGCGATTTTCAATAGGAATATTAATTATGAAAACTAAACTAAAAATTGGTTTAATTTATGCTTTGGTAATTGTGATTATTTTGACAGTTGGTTGTTTAGAAGAAGAACGAAAACCAATAGTTCAAATGAATTTTTCGTTAAAGAACCCGATAACCAGTTCCGTAAAGGTAATGGAAAGTATTCCAAGACTCCTTGTTGATAATAAAACAATACCGATAAGCGGTATTTTTATTTATCAGGATTTATATGTTAAACCAAAACAGGTAACTAAGCAGATTGATTGTGCGGCAGAAAATGGTTTTAGCTTTGTGATTGTTTCTATGTGGTGGTTTGCAATGGATACTGAAAAAAAACTTGATGAATTTCCGGAGGATGCTGCCAGGCGTATAAACTGGAAAAAATTAGATGAGGTTTTTGATTATGCGGCAAGCAAAGGGGTCTATGTTATACCTGCATTTCGGTATTATTGTTCTCCACCTGCATGGTGGTATACAACCAAAGATGATAGAAACAAATATTATGCCCAAACCAATGAAAAAGGAAAAACAACCTGGATGCCGAGTTTTAATGTAGAATTTCACGAAAAATACGCAGATCAGGTGATTACATACATGGTGAACAGGTATAAAAACCATCCGGCATTATTAGGATGGGAACTGGGCTTTGGATGGACAGTAGAAAATAATTATCCCTCGGGTTATGGAGCAAAAGGATGGTATGATTATTCACCTTTTTGTAAAGAGCAATTCAGGAATTGGTTAAAAAAAGCATATAAAGAGGATATTTCTAAATTAAGAGATGCGTGGGGTAATAATACGGTTACATTTAAGAATGCGGAAATGCCACAGCTATTATCTCATTGCAGGGACCTGAATAATAGAGGTGTCAATAGCGCCGGCGATAAAAGAAGGCAATTCTATGATTGGCAATTGTTCAGATTGCAAGAGAAAAAAAAGAGCAGAAATCATTTTGCCAAACTTTTCAAGCAATTAGATTCAAATCATGTTCTTTTCGCTAATTCCGGTGGTGGTCCTTTATCTTCCGGAGCGTTAGGGGAATCTGCTTATACTTTGAATTTAGATTATTATGATTATGCCTCGTCACCATATATAGATGGAGTCTTTTCTTGTCCCGGATTTAGAGATGACCAAAAAATAAATAATATTTATGAAACCGCAATCCGTGATTTGATAAATTATATGCATAGAAGAGGCAAAGCTACATTTATAGCATGGGAAAACTGGGGTGTTAATAAATCGGAAACGTTGCAGTACATCATTAAAATTACGGCTGATACAGGTACGGGTATGGTATTGGCGACAGGGGATATAAAAGGGCCTGGCGGTGAATTGGAATATGCATATTCTGATAAGCAGATAGAAGAAATTGCCGGAAATTTATATTTACTCAAAAACCCTCCAAAAGTTAAGAAGAAAAAATTTGCCTTTATAGATTTTTCTTTTCTTTCTGCAATAGATTATCAAAAGATGGGTTATTATGAGGGAGAATATTATCTTTCACAATATAAAAGCAAAGATGCATATTGTACAGCAATATTATTTAGGGACACTGGTTTAGACTATGACATATTGAGTATTGAGGAAATAATAAAAGAGCCGGGGATTCTAAACGAGTATCTTGCTGTTGGCATAGTAGATTTGTTTAGAATGAATGACGAATTAAAAGATGTGTTAGTAAACTACCGAAATCGGGGAGGTGGTTTATTTATAGTTGGGAGAAGCGCTGTTTTCGATAAATACGGAAATTACAATTCAACTTATTTACAGCAACTTCTCAATGTTTCATCACCAATAACGGAATATAATCTTAAATCATCTGTATTTGATGCAGACAGTTCATGGAATTTTGTTTCAGAAGATAAAAGCGGGCTAATAGAAGAGATAGAAAGTAAACAAGGAGATGGTAGGAGTTGTTACAATCTTTTCAATATTCCGGTATTTGATTATGCAAAGGAAGATTATAAAGTAATCGGACATTTAACATCTAATAATAAAATAGCGACTCTTGGTTACAAAGGAAGAACAGTTTTTTGGTTTCCCAGGATTGGGATGCAGATCTATGATAGGAGTGATACTGAACTCAAAATCACGCTAAAGTTTTTGGAAAATTTATACGTGTTTTATAAAAAACAATTTCAAACTTATAGGAAAAAAGGATTAGATTTAAATAAAAATTAAACAAGTAAATTAAAGAAGAGAAATGTTATTACAGAAAATGGTAACCAGGTTTTAAAGAAAATATTAGGGGAATAATGAGTCAACCAAGTCAATTTTGTTCCCTAATGCTAATGTTTTTCTTATATGCTGTTATCAACAACGGCTTGCTGAATTGAATGTGGAAAAAACATTGCTTATTAAGGATATGAATAAATGAATATTATAGAATCGAAGTCCAATCCTAAAATAAAAAATTTAAAAAAACTGATTGCAGATAGAAAATACAGGTATTCGAATAAAGAATATGTTATCGAGGGTATTCGGGCGCTCAAGGATGTGGATGTTATCAAGGAAATATTTGTTTGTGAGGGAAGGGCTATACCTAAGGTAGTAGCGGGAAAAACTTATATTGTAGAGAAAAATTGTTTTAAATATATATCTTCAACAGAAAACAGTCAGGGAGTGCTCGCGGTTGTTCCTCTAAAGGTGCTGAACAGTTCGGAGATTAGAAAAGATTTGAAATATGTTTTATTGGATCGCTTACAAGATCCGGGAAATATGGGAACAATTATTCGTACTGCAGCCGCATTCAACTTAAACGGTATAATCCTTACTCCGGGGTGCGTTGATCCGTTTTCTCCCAAGACGGCAAGGGCATCGGCAGGCTGTATAACCAAAACAAACGTGATAAATATCAAAAAGATGGATGAAATTAAAGGTTTTAATATAATCGGTGCTGATTTGAAAGGAGAAGATATTGCAGGGTTTCAATGGCCTAATGGCTACATTCTTTGTATTGGCAATGAATCAGTAGGGTTGTCTGCTGAGGTAAAAGTTTCTGCTAAAGTATTGGTTTCTATTCCTATTTCGAATTCTGTAGAATCGCTCAATGCCGGTATTTCTCTGGGAATTATTTTATATTGTGCCACCATGGGAAAAGGGGGACAAAGCCAGAAACAGATAAACTTGACTTAAGCTATTTACGCCATTATTCTACTTGGCGGCATTAATAACCAAAAGAGGTGGAAGAGATGTCTATCCGACCAATTTATAATTGGTAACCAGTGAATAGCAAAAGAGTTTTTGTTTCGTTTAATGTTTTTGGGGGGATAAATGAAAAGTTATGATTATTTGGTCGTAGGAGCCGGATTTTTTGGAGCGGTTATTGCAGAAAGATTAGCAAATGAGCTTGGGCAGCGTGTATTAGTTATTGATAAACGAGATCATATTGGAGGAAATTGTTATTCAGTTGTTGACAAGAAAACAGGTATTGAATTTCACAAATATGGCACACACATTTTTCATACATCAGACCGGAAAGTTTGGGATTATATAAATGGATTTACTGAATTTAATGGATATAGACATCAGGTATTGACAACATACAGAAACAAAACATACCAATTGCCAATCAATTTGGAAACAATAAATGCTTTCTATGATATAAATCTCAAGCCTTATGAAGCGGAAAAGTTTTTAAAGGCGGAGATAGCAAAGAGTAAAATTAAAAACCCTAAAAATCTTGAAGAAAAAGCAATATCTTTAGTCGGTAGGCGTCTTTATGAAGCATTTATTAAAGAGTATACGATTAAGCAGTGGAAAAGAGATCCTAAAAAAATTCCTGCGGGTATTATAGCCAGATTGCCCGTTAGATATAATTATAATGAAAGTTATTACAGAGATATTTGGCAGGGTATTCCTTTGCGGGGCTATTCAAGAATATTTGAAAGGATGTTAAATCCGGAGAATATTAATGTTGAATTAAATACGGATTATTTTCAGATTAAAGATTTAATTAAAGTTAAAAAGAAAGTAATATATTCCGGGCCGGTTGATAGATTTTTTGATTATACCTTTGGAAAATTAGAATGGAGGACTGTTTCTTTCCAAAAGGAAATAATTAATGTTAAGGATTTTCAAGGGACTTCTGTTATGAATTATAGTGAATTGAAAGTACCATATACAAGAATTCATGAACCAAAACATTTGCATGAAGAGCGTAATTACGCGGGAAATAAAAGTTTAATATTAAGAGAATTTTCTTGCGAAGATCACGGAGAAGATCCTTATTATCCAATTCCGGATAAAAGAAATAAGAATACCTATAAGTGTTATAAAAACTTAATGAAAAAAGAAAAAAAAGTTATTTGGGGAGGCAGATTAGCTGATTATGAATATTACAATATGGATCAGGTAATAAGTAATGCGTTATCTGTTTTCGAAAAAATCCAAAGAAATCAACTTTAAAGGGTATTAAATGTTGGACCTAACTGTAATTATCCCGGTATATAATGAAGAAGAAATCATCCAAGAAGTTATAAAGACATGGTTATTGGTGTTAAAGGATTTAAGTATTAATTTCGAGATGAAAGTTTTTAATGATGGTTCTACCGATGATACATTATCAAAATTGAAAGAGATAGTAAGGGATGAGAGAAGGTTAACAATTATTGATAAACCAAATTCAGGGCACGGGCCTACTATTCTTGAAGGTTATAAATCGGCTGATAGCAAATGGATATTTCAAGTTGATTCAGATAATGAAATTAGCCCTGTTTTTTTCCCGAAATTATGGGCAAACAAAGATAACTTAGATTTGATTATAGGTTTAAGAAAAAATAGAAAATCTCCGTTTATCCGAAAAGGGGTAACATTGGTAGCTCAATTGATAGTAAAAATATTTTATGGCCGGGAAATTAAGGATACAAACTCTCCTTATCGACTTTATAGAACGGATAAATTTCGTAACGTTTTTAATATGATACCATCAGACATATTTGCCCCAAATGTAATTCTTTCCGGATATGCAGTGAAAAAAAAATTGAGGGTTTTAGAAATACCCGTAGATTTTAAACAAAGAACTACCGGTAATGTTTCAATTAGAAAATTTAAACTGTTAAAAGCATCTTGTAAATCACTTGTACAAACTATAAAGTGTAGTTTTCTGGTTAGATAATTTTAAAAAAGTTTATAACTGGAAATATCGGGTAAGTTTCCTATATTTATTTGACACGATGTTTTTTCCTGATAGAAGTTGTGTTGCGATAATGTTTGCTCTTCTGAGGAAGCAATGTATTTAATTGTGTCTTGAGAGTAGGTCAATTTATAAAAAAAAGGTAAATTGATGATTAATACAAAGAAAATGAACACGCTATTGGCTTTTACTTTATTAATCTTGATTGCAAGCCCTCTCGTGTTAAAATTGATTAGTAATATTTATAAATCAGAAACATTTGTTTTTATTTTCAACATTGTAAAGTATCAAGGACATCCTTTGCCGTACTATCCTATTGAGAAAATTATGGAATGGGCGAAGATGATGTTGGTGAATGGCTCATCGCTATTGATTTCTTTCGTGAGTATACTGCTTTTTTTAAAGTATCGCGAGGAAAAAATAAAACCGGAAAACAGTATTCTTTGGTCAATCACTTTAATATTTTTCATCGGAACTATAATTAGATTGCTTCTGGCATGTATGTGTTACGGAAACACTGATATGCAATCATATGAAATAGTTGCTGATATTGTAGAGAGAGGCGGTAATGTGTATGCGGAGACCAGGAGATATAATTATTCTCCAATATGGTTTATGCTGATAGGTATTTTAAAAAGGATACAGCTTCAATTTCCATCTTTTTCGTTCCATTTTGTGGTAAGGTCTTTTTTATGTGGGGTTGACCTGGTTACCTTACTTTTCCTTTTGCTTATAGCTAAAGAGGAGAAAATTTCAAAAATTAAAACAGCGTTATTTTTTTATTTGAATCCTGTATCGTTTCTTATAACTGGTTATCACGGGCAATTTGAAAATTTGGCAATTCTTATGGTGACCACTGGAATTTTTGGTTATATTAAATTAAAAAACAAACCTATTGGGAGAAAAATTATCCTTTGGCTTTTTGCAACGTTAGGCATGATTGTTAAGCACAATATTTTTTATGAGGTTATTATCTGTTTGAACTTTGTTAGAAAACGTTTTTGGATGAAAGTATTTTTATTTGCAATCTCTTCATTGATTTTTATGTTGTTTTTTATCCCGTATTGGAGCATTGGTAATAAAGGAATAATACAGAATGTGTTTTTGTATTCGTCAGACGTTAGATTTTATGGAATATCTTCATTATTTAAATTTCAACTACTGAAATATTTATTTATTCTTGGATTATTTATTTACCCTTGTTATATAAAAAGTCAGGATATTATTAAACAGTGTTTGTTGGGCGTGTTGTTTTTTCTAGTGTTTACTACTGGTATAGGTGTTCAATATTTTGTGTTACCGATTGCTTTTGGTACATTGCGTCCCTCAAAAGGGTTTATATTTTATTCTATAGTCGGTACGTTGTTTATATTAGGATCCCCTGATAATGTTCATATACCAATATTTTCTGGTTTTGGCTGGAATACTGTGTGGATTGGTGCGATATATTGGTTTATTATAGAAAATGTTAGGCAGACAGGACAGAATACGGAAGAATACGGGACGGTCTTAAGATAATAAGATAATAAGATAACAGACAAAAGGGAAAAAATAATAAAAAAGGATGAGGGGGTAAAATGCAATTCATTGATTTGAGCTCGACAATTAGTAATGAAACAATAGAACCTGTTTCCCCAAAAATTAAATATATAAAGCATAAAAAGGGAGGAACACTTTTAGGTTTAGCAAGTCTCCTTTCGAAAAAGTCATTTTTATATACGTTAAGAAATCTCATCCTTTATTGTTTTAGGATAAATAGAGTAAGAGCAAAAGATTTTCCCGATGGTATGGGATTAGCCTGGGAAAATATGAAATTAGGAACGCATACAGGTACCCATCTTGATGCTCCCTGGCATTTTGGACCATCTTGTGATGGCAAACCTGCTAAAACTATAGATGAAGTGCCGCTTGAATGGTGTTACGGAAATGGTGTTGTTTTGGATTTGACGAATAAACGGACCGGGAGTTTAATAACAAAGGAAGATATTAAATTAGCATTGCAAAATATAAATTATGATGTAAAAAAGGGAGACATAGTTCTTATAATGACTGGTGCAAGAAGGTATGCATGGGATAAAAAATATCTTCTTGCTCATCCGGGAATGAGTAGGGAAGCAGTGTTGTGGCTTGTAGAAAAGGGAGTAAAGATAATTGGTACTGATGGATGGGGATTTGACCGTTCTTTCAGACGGATGATAAAGGAATATTCAAAGACAAAGGAAAACAAACATTTATGGCCGGCCCATCTGGCGGGAAGAGAAAAAGAATATTGTAATATTGAAACGATGGCTAATCTTGATAAGATTCCTAAACCCTATGGTTTTAAAATAATCTGTTTTCCAATAAAACTCAAAGCCGCAAGTGCTGCGTGGATAAGACCTGTGGCAATAATAGAAGAATAAAAGATATAGTGCAAAAATGATTAATTTTAAAGAAAGAATTGGAACCGGGTTTTTACATTTAAAAGATATATTTATTGAGATTATTAAAAGAGGAAAATGAAAATTATATTAAAAAAGTACAATATTTTTTTCTCGGGTGTAATCGTTTATTCTTAATGGAGTTGCTTTTTAATTTAATTTTTGATATAAAATAGATTAATAATATGGTGTTTTTTTGTAGAGGATGATTGAAGAGTAAAAAATGTTTATTTTTTTTTATTTTATTTAGCGTAATAGTTTTTATAGGAAATATTTTTTCTTTCAAAGTAAAAAAAGGGGGCAACAAAAAATGAAATGTCCGAAATGTGGTTATGAAAATAAAGATGATGTGTTGTTTTGTGGATTATGTTATACTGTTTTAAAGAAAGAAACGTTACAAAATACTCAATTGAATACGGAAGAATCTTTAGAAAACAATTCGGATAAGTATGTGGATGATTTTACTAGAAAATTTAAAGTTACCTGGAAATATTATCATTTATTTTTTGCTGTTTTTATGATTAGTGCAATTATCATAGGCAGAAAAAGTGGGCCATATAGTTTTTGGAGTTATTTAGCAACACAGCCTTTAGAAGCGTTTTTTCTTATAATATCCTCACTTGTATGGATGGGTTATGTCTATTATATGTCAACTATTCTTAGGTGCCCTAAATGCGATTTTCAAATATTTACTGTTTATATTCAGAAAATTCGTTTCTGGAGATTAATTAAGACAAATAGTTGTCCGAATTGTAAAACTAAACTTTTGAAAATGGATGATGCCTGGAGAATATTGAAATGGATTCCCCCTTTTTAAGGAGTGGAAAGGGATAGGGTTAATTATTCCGTATTTTACCGCTCAAAAGGTATGTGGGATAAATCTTTGATTTCCCGCAGCTTGCTGCGGAATAGTTTATTTTCACAATAGAATGGGTAAGATTTAAGAGTAAATAGATGACATTACCTATATTTTATTCGGGGGACTAAGATATTAAAATTATTTTGGATGAGGAGAGTAATAATATGGGTAAACATAAAAAGGTTAATTCAAAGGAAGTAGGATTGGAAATCGGTTTAGTTTTTGGTAAATATTTTTTAGGGATGGAACACCTGCATTACGGATATTGGACAGATGACCTTGAAGTAAATATTCACAACTTATCACAGGCTCAAAAGAATTATTCCAGGTTTTTAATTTCGCATATTCCCAAGGGAACTAAAACCATTCTGGATGTTGGATGTGGTAATGGCAGGCTTGCCCTGGAATTGGTAAATAAGGGATATCAAGTGGATTGTGTTTCTCCAAGCTCGATCCTTACCGAACATGCACATAGTATGTTACAGGGGAAAAGTCACATCTTTGAATGTTACTATGAAGAATTGGAAACGGAAAATCGATATGATTTAATTTTGTTTAGCGAAAGTTTTCAATATATCAAATTAGAGAAGGCATTAGAAAAATCACTCCGGCTTTTAAATAAAGATGGGGATCTCCTGATATGTGATTTTTTCAAAACAGATGCCGAAGGCAAGAGTATGCTTGGAGGAGGGCACAAATTAATTAAATTTTATGACCTTATTTCACAATATGCTTTTCATCCAATAAAAGATATTGATATTACCAAAGAAACACTCCCAAATTTAAAGGTTGTTAGTGATTTTTTCGAAGAGGTCGGAAATCCTATTTGGGATTTGGTTTTTTATTTTTTAAATAGTAATTATCCCCTGTCATCTAAGTTTCTTCAATGGAAATATAAGAAAAAAATAGAAAAAATTGAGCGGAAATATTTTAGCGGTGGAAGAACTGCCGAAAATTTTTCAATTTTTAAATCATATCGCCTTCTTCATTATAAAAAAAGCGTTCCTGATATTATTTAATGAAAATAATTAGAATAATATTAAATTTATTACTAAATTTTTTTGTAATTATTACCTTTTTAACTACATTTACAATGGATGGTTTAGCTCAAGAGCAGGTTGAAAAACGCCTAAAGATTTTAAAAGAAAATTCGTATTTTGAAGCAGGGGTGATTATCGGGTCGCCGTCTTTTTTAAATGGCAGTATTGGTTATTGGTTTGGTCCGGTTGGATTACGTGTTTCAGGAATGTATTCGGATAAATCTATCAACGGAATCCAATTCAATTTAGGATATAAATTAAAGAATAAAGCCGGGACTTTTCGCAGTTTAGGAATTGCAATCGGAAGAGCCCAGGATTTAGGTTGTGACTACTCGTATTTGGGGCCGGTTTATGATTGGAATTACAAAAGGGTCTTCCTGGAAATAGGAGTGGGAAAGATATTCAATGTCAAAAGAGGAGACTTTAGTTCTTTACCATATTGGGCCATTTTTCAAATAGGTTATATGTTTCATTTTATTTAAGAAACAAAAGAAACCTGTTTTTATTTACGGTTTCTGTTTCAGCTCTCATTTCTTGTTTTGAAACGCTTAATATTTAATCTTTTCTGCTATTTTTATGGCTTCGCTTTCCGGCCAAATTTTTCCACGACAACTTAAATCAAATACATATTGTCCTTTTGACCAAAAAAGCTTAGTTTGATATTTTTGTTTTGCAGGCAGGCCTATAATTTGATAATAAGCGGTATGTTTATTTACTTTTACCTTTTTTATTGTCCATAATAAAGAGAGGTTGTCTTTCACAAAGGATTGTGTTCTTTTACTATCCCTGAGGCGGGAAGAAATTATTTTCATTGCAGCTATTTTTTTTCTAAGTGCGTAGATTACTATAAAAATATCCATATTATCTTTTTTGTATGTTGCGAAGATGTTGCTTGCGGGAAAATCTTCAACGAGTTGTTTTTCTATGGCTGCGGCACGTTTTGGAAACTTGGATTCTTGAGCAGCATTTTTATAGGATTTAGCAAGTGTTTCTTCAGTGAATTCCTTTGGAAATTCTTTTTCAAAACCGTAATCACTTAAATCAGGTAGTAAGTTTTTTAGTGGAATATTTACCTGATTTTTGCTACAGCAAAAGAAAGAGCCTGAGACGAAAATTAATAAAATAAACATAATTATTTTTTTCATCATTATTGTTTTCCTTTTTATATGATTGTGGTATTTAATATGAAAACAACAAAGACACATTTTATCTTTTTCTTGCCGGAGAACAAAAATAGAATGTATCCCTATTTATCCTTAAATGCAAATGATATCAATAATGTTTTTTTGTTTCCTTTATCTCCATTCAAAACCAAAATGATAATCATCTTTGTCTGAGTAAGTGATTCTCAGGACAGCCGGTGAAAAAATTTGGATAGGAGGGGCAACGCTGCCGTTAGTGGTCAAATTTATGTCTCCGCCTACCCTGCTTGTAGCCGGATCACCTTCCCAATTAGTTTTGCCGATGGAAAAACCTGCATCTTTTAAATTACTTGCAAGTTCACTATCCGAAGGTTGAACCCAACCGGTAATTGTTTTTTTCCACCACTCCCAGTCTATCTGACTTATTTTTCCGCTTATATCTATAGTGAGTTTTATAGCCGGTATGTAGATATTATTCAAGTCGGCAGTAATAGTTTTGGATGTTACCCCGTTAAAGGTAAAGGTTTTTGGCGGGACATTTACCTGATAAGTGCCTGCAGGAGGTGTCGTCGGTGTTGTAGCGCTGCCTCCGCAATAAAAATTTAAAGTTCTTTCGTTTCCGTCAACCTGATTCCAACACTGCAGGATATCATTACCGCCATTTATGTTTACCGGAGAATGCAATTCGGCATTATCCCAGGGGAGAGAAGGTTTGTCCGGTTTTCTATGGAAATAATACATATATCCTTTGTAAGCTGTTAAGCTCTTTTCACTAAAAGCACCTTGAATGTCAGTAAAGCTTCCCCCCGGATTGAATTCATAATCAATACTTAAATGACTACAGGATGAAAACATAATTCCCAAACAAAAAAATAAAATAAACGAACAAAAAATTTTTTTCATATTCTTTTTCCTCCTTTTTTTGCCTAACACTAAGGCTCAGCGACAATGCATAGGCAGTGTTTACTGCAGCAGTTTGTTAGGTTTATTCCCTTACATTATAAGTATAAGGTCACAAAACATACATTTGGTTCCATTATCTTGAGACTACCATATTCTTAAAAATTATACAACAAAAATATTACGAAAATTTATTGGAATAAAAAGAAGTGTTTTTATTCCAATCTTATTGGATAGAGGATAGATGTAATTTTTTGATATAAGCATTTTCTGCGATATTAATTATTACAATAAAAAAATAAATTTTCACTTGTTTTTTAAAAAAAAGGTTTTGTATGATAGTTGAGCGGTGCTGTAATTATTTTACCAGGGGTAAATGATCGTGGTATTAACTACTTGAACAGTAAGTGGTAGTTCGCTTAGGTAATATAATAAAATCAACACTTTGTGTTTTCTACAAAAAATTTAAAAGCCCAAAAAAAAAGGAGGTGAAATAAAAATGAAACGATTGATTGTTGTAGGATTAGCTTTAGTAATGCTTTGCGGTTGTGCAACGATAAAGGTTGAAAGTCCTGCTAATTCAAAAGTTTATTTAGGCACGAATGCTGAGCAAGGGTCTGTTGTTGCAAAGAAGCACGTTTTTTATGCTTTGTGGGGTCTTCTTCCTATTTCAGACAATAGTACAGCAATGATGATTTCCGGTCAGAAAGAAGTAACGGTAAAGACCTATCGTGATGTTGCTGATTTCTTGATAAGTGCTGTTTTAGGAATTGTCTCTGTAACAAGCCATTCAGTAGAAGTAAGAAGTGAATAAAGCGTGTCGGAATGTTTGTAAATAGGATAGCGGGATATTATCGGTTAAAGAAGAGAAGTAAAAACGTGTTAGTTTGAATAGGGATAGTGACTATTTATTAATTTAAAGTGAAATAAATAATTGCTGTCCCTATTTTAGTACCTATCTTATTTAAGGGATTTATTTCGGGGAAGACGGGTTTGACAAATTAAATTTCTATAATTCATTTGTTAAAATTTGATTAGAATTATGAAAAAGTATCTTTTTATAGAAACTATTAAAATATAATTCAGTTGCTTTTTGAATTATTTTTTGGTATAAAGGGGAATATTAAACAGAGAAAATGGGGATGTTTAGTGGGAATTTTTTAGTTAATAATAGAAATTTATGAAAAAAAGTTTTATCTAAACGGAGGATATGATGGGAAATAAAAACAATGGTAATGAAAAAGACTCATGGGTAACTTATAAGCCCAAGATTAAGGTTTGCGACTGTACAATTCGGGACGGAGGACTTATTAATGATCATTGCTATGATGATAAATTTGTGAAAGCCGTATATGATACCCTTGTCGCTGCAGGCATAAACTATATGGAGATAGGATATAAATCTTCCAAGAAACTTTTTGCTCCCGATCAATTTGGAAATTGGAAGTTTTGTGATGAAGATGATATGCGGCGTGTTATCGGGGAAAATAAGACTGATTTGAAAATTTGTGCCATGGCTGATACCGGAAGAACCGACTATCACACCGACATATTGCCCAAAAAACAAAGTGTTTTGGATGCTATTCGCGTAGCCTGTTATATTCATCAGGTTCCGGCGGCGTTGGATATTGTAAAAGATGTTGTTGATAAAGGTTATGAAGCCACGATGCAGCTTATGGCTATTTCAGTTGTACAGGATAAGGAACTTAGTGATGGATTGGAACTTATTGCCAAATCACCGGTAAGTGCAGTGTTTTTAGTAGATAGTTTCGGGGCCCTTTATTCCGAACAAGTAAGGAAGCTGGTCAAAAAATATTTAAAAGTTCTTGAAGGAACAGGGAAGGAAGTAGGTGTACATTGTCATAATAATCAGCAGCTTGCTTATGCTAACACTATTGAAGCATTAATACTTGGGGCAACCAGGCTTGATGCAACAATAAACGGCTTGGGACGCGGAGCGGGCAATTGTCCGTTGGAACTGCTTGTTGGTTTCTTAAAAAATCCAAGATTTAAGCTTCGTCCGATTATTGAATGTATAGAAAAGGAGATGCTTCCGTTAAAGGCTCAGCTTGATTGGGGACACAGTATCCCGTATATGATAACCGGTCAGCTTAATTGTCATCCCAGGGAAGCTATTAAATTAAGAAAGAGTCAGGAAAAAGACAGCTATCTGAAATTTTATGATGAAATGATGGAATAAGAATAGCCTTTGTCAAAATATTTTTGTTTTTATTAGAAAGGGTTTTTAGATGATTCCTTACCAGGGTGTTATAATAAGACCTCCCAGTGAGGCAAACAGCCTTATTTTTCAGATTACACTTGGATGTTCTGATAACCATTGCATTTTCTGTCCCGCCTATAAAGAAAAAAAGTTTAAAATTAAGGATTTGGAAGAGATTGAAAGAGAAATAAAATATGCTGCCCGAGTTTATCCTCAAACGAGAAGAATATTTTTCGCTGATGGGGATGCCCTGGTAATAGAACAGGGGAAGCTGGTACACATTTTTAAGTTCGTGCAGGATAACTTTCCAAAACTTACCAAAATCGGAATATATGGTTCCGTCAAAAGTCTGGAGAATAAATCGGTTAGTGATTTATCCGAACTTAAAAAAAATAAACTTGGTATAGTATATCTTGGTTTTGAAACAGGGGATGAGGAAGTATACAGGCAAATCAAAAAATATGGTTCACCTGCCGGGAATGTGGAAACCTGTATCAAGATAAAAGAAGCGGGAATAAAGGTAAATGTGACTGTAATACTAGGTCTTGGAGGAAAAGACCTGTCAGTTCAGCATAGTACAAATACCGCAAAAATTTTAAATCTTGCTCAGCCGCAGCAAATAGCTGCTTTGACGTTGATGGTTGTTCCGGAAGCACCTCTTTATCAAATGATAGAAAAGGGTAAATTTAAACAGCTTGAGCAATTTGGTTTTCTGCAAGAGCTTCGCCTTTTAATTGAAAAACTTGATGATTTCAAATGTTTGTTTTTTTCAAACCACGCCTCAAATTATTATTCAATAAGTGCCCGCTTTCCTAAGGATAAATTTAGAATTTTGAAAGAACTTGATTGGGTAATTAAAAATAAGCAAGAGGATGTTCTGACCCCCGATTGCTTGAGGGGTTTGTAGAATAGTGGAATAATGGTATCATCTATAAAATGGATGTTGTTTCAGTTTAATGATAATTGGAAAGTATATAAGGTAGTGTCAAAAAAAGAATGAACGAAAAGCAGAAAGAAGTTTGTAGATAAAGGGAAAATATTCTGTAAATAGGGAAGGTAGCCGCAGGGCTTTCTTGTCTGCCTGTGGAGGAAGCCTGCGTTATCGTTGGAGATTTTGAAGTTTACGACTACCAAAAAATAAAATATTTTTGACATTACTATAAAAATATAGGAGGAGAACAGGAATGAAAACAGTAAAAAATATAGTAAAAAAAATTATGGTTTTATTTCTAACAAGTTTGATGCTTCCTTTTGTTTTTTCTAAAGTAACAATCGCTGAAACATCCGATGCTATGATACGCCAATATTACAAGAGTGGTAAGCTTTGGAAGGAAGCAAATAACAAGGATGGTAAAACAGAAGGAATGCTTAGAGAATATTACGAGAGTGGTGAATTAAAGACAGAGTCAAGCTTTAAAAATGATCAACCGGAAGGGAAAATTACGGAATATTACCGGAACGGTAAGATCTTTAAAGAGGGAAACTATAAGGATGGTAAAACAGAAGGAATAGTTAGGGAATACTATGAGAGTGGCAAATTAAAGGGAGAAGCAAATTTTAAAGGCAGTAAACCCGAGGGGCAGAGCAAGGAATATTACGAGAGTGGTGAATTAAATATAGAAACAATGTTTAAAGATGGTAAGCCGGAAGGAAAGAGTAAAGAATATTACCGGAGTGGGAAGATATTTAGAGAGGGAAACTATAAGGATGGTAAAAGAGAAGGAATAGTTAAGGAATACTATGAGTGTGGTAAATTAGATAGAGAGGCAAATTTTGAAAATGGTAAACCGGAAGGGAAGAGTAAAGAATATTACGAGAGTGGAGAATTAAAGACAGAAGCAACGTTTAAAGATGGTAAGCCGGAAGGAAAGAGTAAGGAATATTATCGGAGTGGTAAGCTGTTTAAAGAGGCAAACTATAAAAATGGTGAATTGAAAGGAAAGAGGAAAGAGTATTATGAGACAGGTAAGATAAAGATAGCGTTAAACTTTAAAAAGAATAAACTTGAAGGAAAGAGTAAGGCATATTACGAAACCGGTAAAATTAAAACAGAGTCGCGGTATAAAAATGGTAAGTTGAAAGGGATAACTAAAGAATATTACGAAGATGGTAAATTGAAAATGGAGTCAATTTTTAAAGATGGTAAGCCGGAAGGAAGAAGTAGGGAATATCATGAAAACGGCAGGGTAAAAAGAGAATCAAATTATAAAAATGGTAAATTAGAAGGAATAACTAAGCAGTATTATGAGACCGGAGAATTAGGATATGAAGAAAATTATAAAGCAGGTAAAAAGGATGGTATTACTAAAATATATTTAAAGGGGCATTTAACGCCGACGTTAATAAATACATATAAAGATGGGCAACTAATTGATAATAAACAAAATATTACGGAAGAAAAAAAACAGGAAAATAAGGGACGGATAAAATCAGGGGAGAAGCTAAAAAAGAAGTAAAAAATTTTAAAAAAAAGAAATTGGGAAAAATGGACAAAATAGCTTTTGAGAAATTGGTAAACACTTCTCTGGAGGATTTACCAAAAAAGTTTCTTCGGAAGATGGAGAATATTATAATTGTAGTTGAAGATGTTCCATCGAGGGATGTTTTATTAAAATTTGGAATGAAAAATCCTCTGCATCTTTTGGGGTTATATCATGGTGTACCACTGGGGAAAAGGGGATCCAGATATGGCAATGTTTTGCCGGATAAGATATCAATATATAAAAAACCCATAGAAGCCATATGTCGAACAGAAGAGGAGATATTACTGAAAGTACGGGAAGTGGTAATGCATGAAATTGGGCATTATTTTGGTATGAGTGAGAAAGAACTCAGGGACTTAAAAATATAGAGGACACACGTAAAAGAATAAATAAATTAACAGGGAAATAAAATAATAACAGTAATTGTTTATTGAAAAAATAGAATAATTTTTGTAAAGTTTATAATGATATTGATTTAGTGGGTTAATAATTTATTTATATGTATAATAATTATTCACAAAAAAAGAATTTTTTGAAAAAGTATATTTTTTTAATATTATTCCTTTTTATAATGATTTTCACGATAGCACCCTTTTGTTCTAAAGAAGTTTTGTCGCCCTCTACCTTTTTTCGGAAAGTCTGTCAACTTTTTAAAAGGGATGTAGGGTTGAAAGAAAAAATAGGACAGATGATAATGATAGGTTTTTGCGGAACGGAGGTGTCGGAGAATTCCCATATTTTGAGGGTTATTTCCGATGTTAAGGTAGGAGGGCTAATATTATTCGATATTGATCTATTTTCTAATACTTTTCCACGAAATATTTTAAATCCCCGGCAAACTAAAAAACTTATTTCGGATTTACAAAGTTGTTCATCAACTCCATTGTTTATAGCTGTGGATGCAAAAGGAGGCAAGGTAAATCGCTTAAAAGAAAAGTATGGATTTTTTTCTGTTCCTTCAGCAAAAGAATTAGGGGACAGAGGAAAGGTTAAAATTACAGAGCAGGTAAGTGAAAAATTAGCTAAAGAATTAGCAATGCTTGGTTTTAATATGAATTTTGCACCGGTAGTTGATGTTGATATAAACAGCGAAAATCCTGTCATTGGTGCATTTGGCCGTTCTTTTTCTTCA
>JAUVLC010000086.1 GCA_030595925.1 Clostridia bacterium
GATCCTTGCTTAGATTTATTTAATTTTCACTTCAAGGATGCCACGGATAACAGATAGTTCCGGTTCCGATTATTGCAAAAGCATTTGAATTAGGGCTTGACACATTACATAACAGATTCCTGCTTCCGCAGGAATGACAGACATAAAAAAAATAAATACTAAATCCTAAATTTCCGCCTTACTGATGGGCGGACTGTCGCTCTGCTCCAGCAAATTCAAAATCCAAGATACTAAATTAAAAACAAAAAAATAAAGGAGAAAGGTTTTTTGACTTTATTTTTTTTGTAGTGATGTAGAGGGCAAATACTGCTTATAAAAAAAATGTGAAATTTTTTAAAAATGTTCTTTACTTTCCAAATAATTTTATGTTATATTAAACCCCATTGAAATCAGGTGCTATTAAATATCTATCAGGATGCCCCTAATTATGTGGTGGGCGGAAATTATTTCTGAAGGGTAATTGTTACAAAAAAAAATAAAATTTAAAAAAAAGGATGGTTAAAAAATTATGAATGCTTTATTTTTTCCAATTATAGTAGGTTGTTTAGGGCTTTTATTTGCAGGGTGGACATATTTGACGGTAAAGAAGAAAAACGAAGGTTCGGAAAAAATGAAGGAAATTGCTGAAGAGATTCATTCGGGAGCAATGGTTTTTTTAAAGAGGGAGTATAGAATTATTGGTATTTTTGTTGTTTTGGTGTTTCTCATATTAAGTATTTTTTTGAGTTTTTGGACAGGGATGGCTTATCTTTTAGGTGCAGGTTGTTCAATGTTGGCTGGATTTTTGGGTATGCAGGCAGCAACCAAATCCAGTAATCGGGCCTGTCAGGGGGCTATTAGCGGAAAGATATCAGAGGCATTAAATATTGCTTTTTCCGGTGGTTCGGTAATGGGGATATCCGTAGCGGCTTTAGGTTTGCTCGGTTTAGGCATAACATATCTTTTAACCAAGGATCCTCTTATAATCAACGGCTTTGCCATGGGAGCGAGTTCTATTGCCCTTTTTGCCCGGGTAGGCGGGGGGATTTATACCAAGAGTGCTGATGTGGGAACGGATTTAGTAGGTAAAGTGGAAGCGGGTATACCTGAAGATGATCCGCGTAATCCGGGAGTTATAGCTGATAATGTTGGGGATTGTGTTGGGGATACAGCCGGAATGGGAGCGGATTTGTTTGAATCTTATGTTGGTTCGGTGATTGCTACTATGGCTATTGGAGCTACAATGGCTAATCCATTGAAGTGGATGTCTCTACCACTGTTTTTAATCACAATTGGAATGGTTGCTTCGGTTTGTGGGATAATGTCTTTGAAATTTTTAAAAAATGTAAAACCTCAGTCAGCCCTCAGATATGCCACTTATATTGGAGGAGTACTTTTTTTGATAGGTGCTTATATCATAATTGCTAAAACTTTTTCTTCGATAAATCTTTTCTGGGCTGTTTTGACCGGGTTGGTTGCCGGGATGTTGATTGGACTGGAAAGTGAATACTTTACCAGTGGACCGCCTATAAAGGATATCGCTAAAAGTTGCCAGTCCGGTCCGGCAACTACGATTATTACCGGTTTAGCCGTGGGTTTTGAAAGTACTATTTTACCTATTTTTACCATAAGTTTAGCTATTTATCTTGCTTATTTTTTTGGTGGACTTTATGGTATTGGTATTGCCAGTGTCGGTATGCTGGCTACTATAGGTATAGTAATGTCTACTGATTCCTATGGTCCAATTGCCGATAACGCCGGCGGAATCGCCCAGATGTCCGAGCAGGCACCTGAAGTAAGGAAAATTACTGATGAACTGGATGCTTTGGGTAATACTACTGCTGCTGTAGGTAAAGGGTTTGCCATTGGTTCTGCGGCCCTTACTTCTTTAGCTCTTTTTTCTGCCTATCAACGTACGGCGAACCTGTCAGTAATAAATTTAACCAATACTGTGACTATTATCGGTTTATTGTTAGGTGGTTTAATGCCCTTTATTATGGCGGCTTTAACCATGAAAGCCGTAGGCAGGGCTGCTAATAAAATGGTAATAGAAATCAGGCGGCAATTTAAGGAAATTGTAGGGTTAATGGACGGAAAGGCAAAACCGGATACAAGAAGATGTGTTGATATTGTTACCACTGGGGCACTTAAAGAAATGATACTACCCGGATTAATTGCTTTGCTTGCCCCTTTATTAATCGGTTTTGTTTTAGGGAAAGAAGCTTTAGGCGGATTTTTGGCGGGAGCGACTACTTGCGGTGTTTTGCTGGGTATAATGATGACTAATGGAGGGGCCAGTTGGGATAATGCTAAAAAATGGATAGAAGAGGGAAATCTGGGAGGTAAAGGAACCCCAACACATGCTGCCGCAGTAGTAGGAGATACAGTGGGAGATCCTTTTAAAGATACTTCCGGGCCGTCGATGAATATTTTAATAAAATTAATGGCTATAGTATCTTTGGTTTTTGTACCTCTTTTTAGCAAATAATTTTTTTCTTGACATAGATAAAAGATGTTTTTATAATTAGAAAAATTTAAAAGAATTTATTTTTTGGTATCGGTGGGATAAAAATGTATAATAGAAATTTAAGAAAAGACAGTCATTTTTAAGACTGTCTTTTTTTTGTCTGTCATCTGTTGTCTATGGACTATCGACTGCTGGAGCAGAGTGACAGCCTGTCCTCCAATCTTTAAGGCGGGAACGGGGAAAATAAAGGCAAAACATATTTTTCTCTAGACGCATAATTTTACCCTGCGGGCACGCAAAAAAAAATAGTCCATAGTCCACAGTCAATAGTCCATAGACAACGAAATAAAGACAACAGATATATGAGTTGGAAGTTTAAATTGATTAAATTGAGGTTTTAAAAAATGCGGTTTGAAAATGCTTGTTTCTGCTAAAATTTGCTAAGTCGTTCAAAACACATTTCGCCCTTATTTTTTCTAATTAGTTTTGCTGGAGCAAAGCGACAGTCCGCCAGTCTTTAAGGTGGGAATTTAGGATTTTGAATTTTGGATTTGTTTAGGATTTAGATATTAGGATTTGGTATTTATTCTTTTGTTTCTATCTATGGACTATTGACTGTGGACTATGGACTGTCTTTATGTTTGTCTGCGTATCTGGCTATTTGTGACATATTATTTATGAGTTGGGGGGTTGAAAAAGAGTTAATGGCTCTGGATATTGTTTTTGGGTTAATTGGAGGTTTGGCTTTTTTCCTTTTTGGAATGAAGTTAATGTCTGAAGGATTGCGTAAGGTAGCCGGTGAAGGATTGAAAAAAATTATTCATCTTTTTACTAAGACTCCATTTATAGGGGTTTTAGTGGGAGCAGGGGTAACCTGCCTTATTCAAAGTAGTAGTGCTACCAGTGTCATGGTGATTGGTTTGGTTAATGCTACCTTGCTTACGCTCAGACAGGCTATTAGTGTAATTCTGGGAGCTAATATTGGAACTACTATGACTGCCTGGTTAGTATCATCCATGGCAGTTTTTAAAATTACCCATTACGCCCTACCTACGGTGGGGGTAGGTTTTGCCCTTAATAGTTTGGGAAAATCAAGCAAAACGAAAGAATGGGGTGAGGTTATTCTTGGTTTTGGAATTCTTTTTGTTGGATTATCTATTATGAAAGATAGTTTTCTACCGCTGGGACAACATCAAATAGTAAAAGATACCCTTGTCAAATTTAGTGCATATCCTATTTTAGGAGTGCTCGTAGGAATGTTGGTAACAATGGTTTTGCAGTCAAGTAGTGCCACGATTGCTATAGTTCAGGTGTTGGCTTTTAATGGGTTAATTAGTTTTGAAGCAGCTATTCCTGTGATTTTGGGTGAAAATATTGGTACGACTATTACTGCTGAATTGGCTGCTATCGGAACAAATCTTTCTGCCCGTCGGGCAGCAAGGTGTCATGCTTTGTTTAATATAATCGGGGTTGCTTATATGATGGTTCCTGTTTATTTAGGCATTTATTCGAAGGCCGTTGGTTGGTTTTTCCCCGGGCCTGTGACGACAACTAATGTAATGGCCCATATAGCGGTGTCACATACTATTTTCAATGTTTTTAATACCTTTGTAGTTTTTTTACCCTTAATCGGATGGTTGGAAAAAATTTCCATTAAAATGATTCCGGGGGAAGTCGAATTATCAGAATCAGTTCCCCAGTATTTAGAAAAACGCCTTCTGGATACTCCCCCCGTAGCGTTGGAACAGGCAACTAAGGAAATAGTGCGAATGGCAAAATTATCCCGGGAAGCAATAAATAATGCAGTAGAAGGTTTTTTTAATAATGACCGAAAATTGCTGGCTAAAGCTTGTAAAAGAGAAAAAGTTACAGATGATTTACAAAAAGAAATAGCTCAATATTTAATAGAGTTATCTCAAAGAAATTTAAATCCTGATGAAGCGGAAGAATTACCGGTTTTGCTCCATTCAGTAAATGATATTGAAAGAATCGGGGATCATGCAGTGAATATCGTAGAATTAGCTGAGCGCAGAGTGGAACAAAAATTGCCTTTTAGTTCAATAGCGTTTCTAGAATTGAATGAAATGTATCAGCAAGTGGATAAAATGATGAATGAGGTAATTAACGCTTTAGAACATGATGATTTAGATGAAGCAAGGGAAGCGATGGACAGGGAAAATGAAATTAATAAGTTTCAAACAGATTTAAGACAAAGTCATGTCCAGAGATTAAATGATGGAAATTGTAAGCTTTTATCCGGGCTTATTTTTATTGATTTTGTTGATAATTTGGAGAAGGTTGGTGATCATTTAACCAATATTGCCCAATCAGTTCTCAGGGGTTTGCGTTGGGCAGGGACAAATATAGAACGGATTAGAGATGTTCAATCGGAAGAAAAGGAAAAGAGCGAAATTTAATGACTGACAAACAAAAAAGAAATATTTTTTCTAATTCAGGACACAGAAAAAGATTAAGAGACAAATTTTTAAAACATGGTTTGGTAGTATTTTATGATTATGAAATTATAGAATTGCTTTTGACTTTAGGTACTCCCCGTAAGGATTGCAAACAACAAGCCAAAGAAGTAGTAAAAAAATTTAACGGGTTAAAAGGAACGATGGAAGCGTCAATAGATGAATTGCAGGAAATAAAAGGTATAGGGCAGCTTAATGCTTTTGGAATAAAGCTTTTTCAGGCAATAGCGGAAAGGTATCTGGAAGAGAAAATTATTGATAATGAATTTAAAACGGATTCTGCTAAGATAATTTTTGATTATTTATGTCAATCGATGCGAAAGGAAAAAAAAGAGCTTTTTAAGGTTTTTTACCTTAATAATACAAATAAAGTGTTGAAAATAGAAGATGTTTTTTGTGGCACGGTCGATCAGGTTGTTATTTATCCCAGAGAGATAATTAAGTCTGCTTTAGACAAAAATGCAACCCGGCTTATTTTTGTCCACAATCATCCTTCCGGCAATCTAAAGCCAAGTAGTTATGATATTCAGGTTACCAGAGAGCTTAAAAATGCTTGTCAGGCAGTGCAAATAGAATTATTGGACCATATTATAATTGGCAGGGATGGTTATTATAGTTTTAAAGCAGATAATTTGCTGCTTTAGAATAATTGAAGTTTGTTTTCCCCTTTCCTATAAGTAAGAGGGTCTTCCTAAATAACATTTACTATTAAAGCATTGACAAAACATAAAATTGTGCTATATTTAAAATAGAAATAAAAAGATATGAATTTATTCCGAAAAGGCAAACTTCGAGTAATCGGGGGGCGCAAAGCTACGGGACTTACCTGTTAACAAAATTGGTAAAGTTAGCTGGGTTACCGACAACGATAAGTTATGCTAAATAAAGTACTTTACTAAGTTTATTTTTAATTAATTTTTAAGTCAGCCGGGTTACCGAAGAAATATTTCTAAGGTAGGTCGGTTTTTTTATTTACATATTTAAAAAAGTTATAAAAGTATATTAAAAACGGTTGGAATTAAAAAAATGGAGGGGTGTCGACAGTGAAAAAAATAAAAGAAGCGGTTATAAACGGATTTGGAAATTTAAGAAAAATGAAATTGAAAACAGTTATTTTACTTTTAGCGTTTGTAAGTATTGGGTATTTGATATTGGTTGTTTCCCTTTATGCGGCGATACCGCAACGAATAAATTACCAGGGGAAATTGTTGGATGGTTCCGGTGAGCCGGTAAGCGACGGAAATCGAAATATTACCTTTCGTATTTTTAATGTATCCGGTGGCGGGGGTGCTTTGTGGAGTGAAACCCAATCGGTAAATACGCAGGACGGATTATTTAATGTCATTTTGGGTTCGGTAACTCCGATTAGTTTAATAAGTTTTGATCAGGATTATTGGTTAGAAGTGCAGGTAAGCGGTGATGGGGTAATGGTTCCCCGGCATAGATTGGTGAGTGTGCCCTATAGTTTTCGAGCGGAGGATTCTAATAATTCAGAACAATTAAACAGCCAGAGTGCCGGCTATTATCTTAATGCTTCTAATATTAATGCAGGTACACTAAATGATGCCCGGCTTTCTGCTAATGTAACCCGGTTGGGTTCCAATATTGATGCCAGCGAGATTACGACTAATATCGTATCCAGCGTAGACGGGGTAAATAATGATGGAGGAAACATTGATTTAGTAGCAGGGAGTAATATTAGTATTGTTCCCAAACGATGGGGCTAATAATATTACCATTTCAGCTAGTACAAGCGGAGATAATTTGGGAAATCATATGGCTACGCAGAATCTTCGGCTGAACGGACATTTTCTTTCCGGTGACGCAGGAAACGAGGGGATTTATGTGACTAACGATGGTAAAGTGGGTATTGGAACGACAAGTCCTTTGCGTAGTCTTGACGTTATAGGAGATGGTACATGGGCAATGAGAGTAGCATCTGGGATAGCTGCTTTTGATGAAGCTGTAATGATTGCAGATTCTGGTTGGAGTCCCGATTTAAATGTAAGCGGAACAATGCGAGTATCAAGGGAAGTACATTTGGCTACGGAAAGTGGAGAGAATGTTGGTATAGGAACTACAACTCCCAGCCGGAAACTATTTGTCAATGGAGATGCAGGTGGAACAACTGCATGGTCTAATGATTCCCATTTTTCTTACAAGGAAAAGTTTAAAAATGTTACGGTTTTGGATAAAATAAAAAGTTTAAATATTATGGAGTGGCAATATAGAAAAGAACATTGTCCTCAGGATACTTATCGGCATTTGGGTCCTTTTGCCGAAGATTTTAGAGATAAGTTTGGATTGGGAAAATCAGATTATAATGTTCAAGCGGCAGATATTGCAGGGGTTGCGTTGAAGGCAATCCAGGAACAGCAGATTATAATTGAAGAGTTGCGCAAAGAAATTTCGTTATTAAAAGAGGGGATGAAACAGTTAGAGAAAAAATAAATATTGTAAAAAATATAATTGAATAAATTTAAATGAGATAAGAAAATTTTAATAAAAGTAAAGATGAAAAGGGGGATGAAAAAGTTGATTAATATAATCAAAAGAATTAAATTAAGGCGAATGGTTTTTTTTATTAGTTACCTTTTTGAGTGTAATGTCTATTTATTCATTAGCGATGAATTCTGCTAATTATGCTATTGATTTGAATGTAATAAATGGTGGAGGGGATAATGCTAATTCTACTAGTTATCGGATAAAGGCTTCCGCCGGTCAGTCTGCTATTGATTCAGCAGCAGGAACTTCTTATCAACTGGAAGCAGGATATTGGCCTGGAGTAGATGGGGGAATCATCCCTTCATATCAGTCAGATAATCATATAAAAAACAGCAGTGAGGGGACTTATATAGGGGATAATATTTATAATAGCGACGGAGTTAATCAGACGAAGGCGCAGAATGTGGATAACGATGCAACGGCAACATATCATATTAGACTCGAAAATGACGGGAATAATGCTGATACTTTTGTAGTAACCGGTATTGGCGGGGATACCAATTGGACGGTAATTTACTATGATGCATTAAGCGGAGGAAGTGATATTACCGGCAGTGTTACCGGAGGTGGATGGTCTACTGGGCTATTAGCCAGTGGAGCGACTACCGACATTCGGGTAGAAGTGACTCCCGGGGCAGGTGTGGGTGGTGGTAGTTTTAGAAATATATTAGTTACATCTACTTCACAGGGGGATGCTAATGTTGATGCGGTAGAAGCTGTTACTACGGTAAATGGTAGTGTTAATTATCAAACCGATAGCCAGATAAAAAATAGTAGTGAAGGAACTTATAGCGGGGATAATGTTTATAATAATGATGGCAATCAGTTTAAAGACCAAAATGTCAATAATGATGAGACAGCGATATATCATATAAAAGTAGAGAATGATGGAAATAGTTCGGATACTTTTGTGGTGAACGGTAATAGCGGAGATGCTGATTTATATTGTTTTGATACGAAAACGGCAAGGATAGTAGAGGTTATTATTTCCAAAACGAAATTACATCCGGGTTATCCGAATCCTTTCCGTCCCGGCAAAGGAGAAACGACAACTATTCAGTATGATTTAGGTGAGGATGTGAATAGTATAGAAGTGGAAATTTATAGTTTGGCCGGACAATTGATAAGGAAATGGTCTGGTAATACTCAGAGAGGAAGACACAGGATTAGCTGGGATGCAAGTAACCAGGGAGGAAGAATGATTTCCTCAGGAATGTATTTTATTGTAATCAAGGAAAACGGTAAAGTAATGGATAGAAAGAGAATAGTAGTAATAATAAAAACGGAGGGGCATAAATATGAGGATAGAGAAACATGTTTTGAGAGTTATCGTTTGTTTAGTTTTAAGCATAGGGATATGTTTCGGAGCGGATAACAGTGCCGGGACAAGCGGAGCGGATTTTTTAAAGATTGGGGTAGCTGCCCGGCCGGGAGGAATGGGGGAAACATATACTGCGGTAGCAGAGGATGTGTATGCATTACATTTGAATCCTGCGGGTTTAGTCTCGGTTAAGGGTAAGGAGATTTTTACTACCTATACTCGTTGGTTTGAGAATACCAATTATGGACTAATTAGTTATGCCCAATCTTTAAAGAGGGATAGGACTATAGGGGGAAGTCTTGTTTTACTTAGTTCCGGGGGGATAAAAAGGACTGTAATAGATGATAGTTCTTCCCTTGGATATAGGAAAGAGGGTTCATTTGGTGTATATGATATGGCTTTTACTATAGGGTATGCACAAAGGTTACCGATAGATTTGTTGTGGTCGGTAAAATCTTTTAGCACATGGAATTTAGAAAGATTGGATTTAGGTGGGGCGTTGAAAATAATTCAGCGTAAACTGGATAATGTATCCGCTACTGCTTTTGCTCTGGATGTAGGATTAAAGTATAGGCTTCCTTTAAATCGTTTTCCTTTAACTGATGTAGGTTTAGTGTTTCAGAATATGGGAACGTCAATAAAATTTGATAAGGATGATGATCCGTTGCCGTTTATGGTAAAATTAGGAATGGCTTCTAAAATAAGGAAAGGGGTAGCACATTTATTTGCAGGAGGGATAGACTTTAATTTTCCGCAAAGAGAAGAAATAAAAATGAATTTAGGATTTGAATATAGTTATAAAAATATGTATACAGGCAGGTTGGGATATAAATATAATTATGATACAGCAGGGTTAACCGCGGGTTTAGGTTTTTGCTATGAAAATTATCAGATAGATTATTCTTTTGGACTGGATGAGATTTTAGGAGATATTCACAGAATTACTCTGGGATACCGGTTTAAATAATAGGAGGGTAAATTCGTCGATGTGGAATTTAAAATATACTAAAGATATTAACAAATTTCTATTTTCCGGACTATATCATAATCGTAGTTGCTTAATTTACGTATTGGATGTTTGATATTTTTAAATCAGTATTTTTTGTAATTTTTTTTTAAGAGGATGAGAAACAGAAAGAAAAAAGGTAGTATATTTTTGGGTTTTTTGTTAGAATTTATTTTATGCTTGATATGCAAGAGAAATAATTTTTCTTGTCGTTTGGCAGATAGGTAATAGAGGTAAAAGGAGAATAAAACTAATGAAAAAAATAAGAGAAGTAGCTATAAATAAGTTAGAAAATTTAAGAAGAATAAAGTTAAAAACAGTTATTTTGCTTTTAGTGTTTATAAGCATTGGTTATTTAATGTTGGTTTGTTCCCTTTATGCGGCAGTACCGCAGCGGATAAATTATCAGGGGAAATTATTGAATAGTGCTGGTGAGCCGGTAAGTGACGGGAATAGAAATATTAGGTTCATTCGTATTTATTGTGGAATAATAGTATAGAAAGAGAGTGAAATAGATTGTAAATAAAAGGGAATGGAGGAAAAAGCAAGTAAATATTAAAAGGTAAAATAAAAAAGCATTGATTATCAACAAAAACTTGGTATAGTTATGATAGCTGAATCAAACTAACCAAGGAGGCAATCGATGCAAAGATATAGTATCAAAAAATGTTTAGAAATACCAGGATATAAAATACGAGAAATAATAAAAGAAACGAAAAAAGAAATA
>JAUVLC010000113.1 GCA_030595925.1 Clostridia bacterium
CTCCCGTTACTAATATTCGCATAATTAATCCTTTCTCTATAAATCTTTTTTAGTTTATTTTGTTCCTATTCCTTCATAGGTAAATCCCTGCTTACGCATTAAAGCAGGATTATACATATTCCTTCCGTCTATTATTACCGGAGTTTTCAATTTTTTCTTAATTTTTTTAAAATCTAATTTCTTAAACTCGTTCCATTCCGTTAAAATAACTAATGCATCGCTATCCTGTGCTGTCAAATACAAATCTTTACAAAAGATAACATTTTTTAATATTTTTTTTGCTTTTTCCATAGCCTGAGGATCATAAACCTTTATTCTTGCCCCTTCTTTCTGTAACATTTCAATTATGGAAATGGCCGGAGCATTACGCAAATCATCTGTATTGGATTTAAAAGCCAATCCTAAAATACCTATAGTCTTATCTTTTAAATTCCATATAGCTCTGGTTAATTTTTTGAGCAGGAGATTTTTCTGTTCCTGATTGATTTTTTTTACTACCTTCAATAATTCGAAATTATAACCGTTTTTTTCTGCAATTCGAATAAAAGCAGAAAGATCTTTAGGAAAACAACTTCCGCCAAAACCCACTCCGGCAGAAAGAAATTCAGCTCCAATTCTCCGGTCAAGACCCATTCCTCTGGCTACCTGAGTAACATCAGCCCCCACCCGCTCACAAATATTAGCCACTGCATTAATATAAGATATCTTCATCGCCAAAAAAGAATTTGCCGCATGTTTTATTATCTCCGCACTCTCAATATCCGTAACAATTATCGGAGCACCTAAGGGTTTATATAACTTTTTCATTATCGTTTCTGCCTTTTTACTGTTTACCCCAATTACTATCCTATCCGGATGCATAAAATCCCCAATGGCTGAACCCTCCCGTAAAAATTCAGGATTAGAAGCTATATCAAAAGATACCTTTTGCTTGTTATATATTTTTACCGTCTGGGCAATTTTTTTTCCTGTTTCCACCGGAACAGTGCTTTTGCTTACAATGACCTTGTAACTTTTCATTTGCTGGGCTACTTCCCGGGAAACCGCCTCTACATAACACAAATCTGCTTCGCCATTTTTTCTGGGAGGAGTATTTACAGCAATAAAAATAATCTCCGAATTTGTTACTCCATCTTTAATGTCGGTAGTAAAATAAAGAAATTTTTTCTGCATTGTTTTCTTCACTAATTCCTTCAGGCCCGGTTCATAAATGGGAATTTTTCCTTTTTTTAACAAGTCAATTTTTTCTTTATTATTATCAACACAAATAACCTTATTCCCCATACCGGCTAAACATGCTCCGGTAACTAATCCTACATACCCTGCTCCGATAACACAAACTTTCATTTTTTAAAAAATTCCTTTCTGGTTTTAGATTCTTAAAAATTCTGCAAAATATTTTTTTTTACCTTGTCGCCTATCCGTTCTACCTCTGGAAAAAACACTGTAACCTCAATTGTGGTCTGCCGATTTACCGGACTGTCCATTGAAAAAGCCTTTTTGTTTCTGTCATTGCGGGCCCTTAAGGGCGTGGCAATCTCATTTTTCGATGAGAACGACGAGATTGCTTCGTCGCCCTGCTCCTCGCAACGACATAAAAAAAATGTTTATTTAGATTGTAAATAATCAGCAAGAGCTTCTTTCCAGCTTCTCAATTTAGCCCATCCCTCTAAGTTCCAACAAAAATTATCCAGGGTTGAAAATTTAGGGCGCTTAGCCGGACAATTTAATTTTTCACTTTGAATAGGCTTTACTTCTTTTACCTTTAAATTGTTATCTTTAACTTTTAATTGCTCAACAATTTCCCGGGCAAAATCATACCATGAACAATACTCACTATTGGTAATATGCCAAATACCATACGGTCCACTATTTTCCGATTTAGAAAAAGTAACAAGTTTTTCAATGGCAACAGCTAAATCCTTAGTATAAGTAGGAGAACCGACCTGGTCATTAACCACCTCTAAGTATTCTTTCTCTTTGGCTAAATTTGTAATAGTATTTACAAAATTTTTCCCATTTTTTCCGTATAACCATGATGTGCGTACAACATAAAATTTAGTAAGCAGTTTCTGAACATATAGCTCACCGTAATATTTTGACTTAGCATAGACACTTAAAGGATTAGTCAAATCTAATTCCACATAAGGACACCCTTTTTCACCGTCAAAAACAAAATCCGTGCTAATATATAAAAGTGTAGAATCAAACCGTTGACAGGCTAAAGCTATATTTCTGGTTCCGAGCATATTTACTTTATATGCCAAATCCCTGTTGGTCTCACACCCATCTACATCGGTATAAGCTGCTGTATGTATTACTAATTGGGGATTTACTTTGGTAATTAACTCATAAGTTTTATTCATATCGGTGATATCAAGTTGTTGAAATTTATCCCCGGTTAAACTTATATTATTATTTTTTCTTACATCCACCCCGTATAATTCGTGTTTAGATTCCAGTTGCCTCCACAAATCCATACCCAGCATTCCACAAACACCCGTAATTAAAATCCTCAAAATCATTCACTTCCCTTTTTTAATTTTCCCCACCATTCTTCATTTGTTTTATACCAATTAATTGTCTCCACTAAAAGCTGTTGGAAATTTTCCTGCGGCTGCCAGCCTAATTCTTTTTTTATCTTTGTACAGTCTACTGCATATCTTCTGTCGTGGCCTAACCGGTCTTCAACCGGTTTAATTAATTCCGTTGGCTTATCTAATATTTCTAAAATCATTTTAGTCAATTGAACATTGGTTATTTCATTCTCTCCTCCGATATTATAAAT
The DNA here is from genome assembly GCA_030595925.1 of Clostridia bacterium. GTDB lineage: Bacteria > CBDUZB01 > JAGLHV01 > JAGLHV01 > JAGLHV01 > JAGLHV01. The sequence continues at coordinate 2,789 of JAUVLC010000113.1, forward strand.
TTCACCTATTTTCCCTTTGTGCAAAACCAAATCTATTGCCCGGCAATGATCTAAAACATACAACCAATCCCTTACATTCATTCCATCGCCATAAAGAGGAAGTGGTTGATTCTTTAAAGCATTAGTAACAAATAGAGGAATAACTTTTTCAGGAAATTGATAAGGACCAAAATTGTTAGAAGAACGGGTAATAATAGCCGGAAGATTAAAAGTAACCCAGTAAGAATAAGCCAATAAATCAGCACTTGCTTTGCTGGAAGAATAAGGACTGGAAGGTTTTAAATTGTCTGTTTCTTTAAAAGAACCTTTTTCAATAGAACCATAAACCTCATCCGTCGAAATTTGAATATAACGATTGATTTTATTTTTTTTCGCCGCTTCTAATAAACAAAAAGTTCCACAAATATTAGTCGTAATAAAATCTTTTGCTTCGTTTATTGATTTGTCAACAAAACTTTCCGCCGCAAAATTAATAACAACATCAACATCCTTAACCAATTCATTCACTATTTTTTCATCACTAATATCACCTTTAACAAATCTATAACGGGAATTATTTTCTACATCTTTTAAATTATCCAAATTACCGCAATAGGTAAGTTTATCCAGATTAATAATTTTATAATCAGGATATTTGTTCAATATAAACCTGATAAAATTCGAACCAATAAAACCTGCTCCTCCGGTGACTAATATTCTCATAATTTATCCTTTCTTTATAAATAGTAATGACAAAAATGTTCTATTTTTTTCAACCAGAATAATTATAAATTCATTCCCCTAAGACTATATTACAATTGTAGTTGCCTCATTTAGAGATTGTTGAAAAAAGCCTTTTTGTCTCTGTCATTGCGAGCCCCCAAAGGCGTGGCAATCTCATTCTCCGACGATAACGACGAGATTGCTTCGTCGCTTCGTTCCTCGCAACGACACCTTACAGGAGTTTTTCAACAATCTCTTTATGAGGCTTTCTTTGTTATTCATTTTGCTCAATACTTTGATTGCACCCAGGATAAGTTCATTCTTTCCCCCATCTACTTAATGAGCAATCGCCTTTTAACATCTTAAATAAATCCCCCTACCCCCCTTTTTCAAAGGGGGAAATTACTTGTTATTCTAATCCCCTTTTAGAGTTGTGCAAAATAACACATTTTGTCATTCCGCACTTGATGCGAAATCTATAATGTTCTTAAATATCAATAGATTCCTGCTTCCGCAGGAATGACAATAAAGATGAAAAGTCTATTTTGCATAACTCCTAACCCCCTTTTTCAAAGGGGGAAATTGCTTATCATTTCTTTCATTAAATTTTCGACATTACCTTTTTTTATCCGTCTTTTCTGTTCCAATCATAGGGTATCTCATTACTGTGGGCAGGAATCCTAAACTCATCCGGTTCTTTATAATTATACACCTGCGTGGGACAATTTATGCAAATAGCTTCCCCGTCACTGATACATTTAAATCCATGATAAACCAAAAGAGGAATTTGTAAAAGAATAGGATTATGCTCCCCCATAAAAAACTCATTTACTTCTCCTTTAGTAGAAGAATTATCCCTATCATCGTATAATACTACTTTCATCATTCCTTTCACCACTACAAAGTTATCTACCTGTTTTTTGTGATAATGCCACCCTTTTACCACTCCCGGATAAGCAGTAGTCATATAAATCTGCCCAAATTTAATAAATAAATCATCATCACTGCGCAGCATTTCCATCAGTCTTCCCCGTTCATCAGAAATAACTTTTAATTTTTTAACTTTTACTCCTTCAATCATGTTTTCCTCCTATTTTTTTAAACGGTATTGTCAAAAATATTCAGTTAATTCATTTATATCTGTAACAATTGCAAAGCTTTTTGTTAAAAGTAATTGCCTCCCCCCCCCTTGAAAAAGGATATGATATTATCTCCCCCTTTGAAAAAGGGGGTTGGGGGGATTTTATTCATATTCTTTCTTTTACTACCTGCTCAATCACTTCCATAACAGAATCCAGTTCTTGCAAAACTTGTAAATTGTTAAAACGCAGGACAGATAATCCCTTGTTTTTCAAGTATTTATCTCGTTGTGCATCTTTCCGTTCCTTATCCAATTCCATGTGTTGTGAACCATCCACTTCTACTACAATCTTGGGATACATAAAAATCTACAATATAGCTCCCAATAGGCTTCTGCCGATAAAATTGAACCTTCAAAATTTGTTTTCCCCATAACCGTGCCCATAAGACCCTTTCACTATTTGTCATTTCCCTGCGTAATCGACAAGCATTGTGTTTTAAATTCGCGTTGTATTTTAACACCTTAAATCCCCCTAACCCCCTTTTTCAAAGGGGGAAATTACTTTTCATATTTTTTCATCTAATTCTTGACACTACCCTTATTATTACTGCTTTTTTTAAAACTTAATGCTTTTATCGATAAATATTTGATGCCAGACCTCTAAAACCAATAACGACCACAGACGATAAGTGTGACTAACTCTTCCACTGAAATGCTCTGCTAATAATCGTTCAATACTCTCTTTCCTGAAATATCCACGTTGAATACTTTTTTGTGCTAAAAGTGTTTCCGTTAAATAATTTTTTAATTCACCCCTAAACCATTTACCTATCGGCACTCCAAAACCCATTTTCTTTCTGTTTAATATCTTATTCGGCAAAAATCCTTTTAAAGATTTCTTTAAAATATATTTGGAGGTCAACCCCTTTATTTTCCACTGATAAGGAAGTGTTGCGGTAAACTCCATAAATTTATGGTCTAAAAAAGGAGAACGGGTCTCGAGACAATTTGCCATGGTAGCAATATCCATTTTAACCAACAAATCTTCCGGAAGATAACTTTTAACATCCGTATAAAAAATCTTGTCCAAAAAATCAGAAGCATACGCATTATTATAAATCTGAAATAAATATTCATTCGCATCCCAATCAACTGTTTTTTTACTCATTTCCTCTGTATAAAGAGATTTTTTTTGAGCACTATTAAAAACAGAATGCCACTCAGTATTGGGTAAAGGCATAGGTTTATCTGCGGACTGAATAAAACGTTTCATCTGTCTTAAATAAGATTTTTTCCCCACGGACTCCGGAAAATGTTTAACCGGATATTTCCACATTGCTTTTCGCAATCCCAAAGGAAGTTTTTGAAAAAATAATGCCATCTTATTAGCCCGATACCTATCATACCCGCCAAAACTCTCATCCCCTCCGTCTCCATTTAAAGCTACTTTTACAAATTTACCGGTTTCCCTGGCTACATAATAAGATGGAATACAGGAAGAATCCGCAAAAGGTTCATTATAATGCCAGACAATCCGCGGTAAAACATCCAACATTCTTACTTTAACAATAAATTCATGGTGCTGGGTATGAAAAAGATCAGCCACCGTCCGGGCATACTCCAACTCACTAAAATCATCCTCTTCAAACCCTATACTAAAGGTTTTAACCGGTTTAGAACTAAATTTACTCATCATCCCCACCACTGCCGAGGAATCAACACCACCGGAAAGAAAAGCACCCAGAGGAACATCACTGATCATTCTTATATTCACTGCTTCTTCCAATCGGCTGTTTATTTGGTTATATATTTCCTCCATTTTAAATTTTGAATTACTAAAATCCAGCTTTTTCCGATAATCAATATCCCAGAACTTTGAAATTTTTAGCTCTCCCGCGGCATTACAAATTAATATGCTTGCCGGGGGTAATTTTTTAATATTTTTAAATATGCTTAAAGGGCTGGGAACATACTGGTAAGTCAAATATAAGTCAAGTGATTGCATATCAATTTCTTTTTTCATTTGATTATATTCCAGAAGAGATTTTATTTCCGAAGCGAAAATTAACTTATTATCTATTACAGTATAAACAAGCGGTTTTTTACCTAAGCGATCCCGAGCTAAAAATAACTGTTTTGTTCTTTCATCCCAAATGGCAAAAGCAAACATCCCTCGTAAATAATCGACGCATTTAACCCCGTAATCCTCATATAGATGAACAATTACTTCTGTATCCGTATGCGTATAAAAACAATGCCCTCTTTTTTCTAATTCACCCCGTAAACTTTTGAAATTATATATTTCGCCGTTAAAGGTAATCCAGATTTTCCTGTCTTCATTATGAATAGGCTGTTTTCCGCTTTTTAAATCAATTATAGAAAGTCTTCTATGCCCTAATCCTACCCGATATCCACCATTAGTCCCAGCACAACCAAGATGTATTCCTTCTTCATCCGGGCCGCGATAATTCATTACTTTACACATTTTATTTAAAAGCTCTTTATCTACGCTCTTTTGTGAATTAAATTCGAAAATTCCGCATATCCCACACATATAGAACATCCTCCGGAAACTACAATTATTAGTTAAAGACAACGGACAGTCCATAGTCCATAGACAACAAATAACAGAAAGTTATTAGTTAATAGTTATGAATTATAAGTTAACGACAAAAAATAAATATAAAAAGACAGCTCCATAAATGGAGCAACTACAAACTAAAAAACAAATTCAAAATCCAAAATTAAAAACAAAAAAAATAAAGGTAAAATGTGTTTTGAACGACTTAGCAAATTTTAGCAGAAACAAGCGTT
>JAUVLC010000092.1 GCA_030595925.1 Clostridia bacterium
TTATGAGACAGCACACTAGTTCCGTACTTGGAGGAGAATCACACCCAAAAGAAGGTTTTCTCATAAGAATTACGGAGTCAATAAAAACCAAAGCAAAAAAAGATCTATCGGATTTGCGGATAGCAATCCTTAGATACTTTGGAGATACAGGTGGTATTTGTCCATCTTCCTTGGAAGAATTAGTGCCTAAATATATAGATAGAATTCCAGAAGGAGATTGGGAATACAAAAATGGGAAGGTAATATCAAAATCACATCCTGATTGGTAGTTTAATTTGGCAAGTAATTTGTAAGATGTCATAATAAAATAATAAAAGGAAAAACCTTTAAGAAAAGAAGAACTAAAACGAATACTTAACCGAATATAACCAAAATTCCGGTATTGACATGTTTGACCAAACAATGTTTAATAATGACGATACAAAAGCAAAATTAGCCGTATCTGACCACCGTCCCATTTGGGCAATATTTAACATTACCCAAGAAGACGATGATTAAAAAGATGGTTATAAAAAAAGGAGAAACAAATGAAATTTTCAAAAGCAATATTAATTTTAATATGTATTACTCTTCTATGCAGTTGTGCAAAAATAGAAGAAACCATAATCGACGCCTTAGTAGAAAACACAAGCGAAGCCACATACGATAGAAAAATTACTGAATACAAAAAAGCAATCAAAGCTAATCCTAACGATGCAGATGCTTATTGTAAATTGGGGAATGTTTATTATAAGAAAGGATCCTATAAAAAAGCTATAAAAGAGTTTAAAGAATCGATAAGGATCAATCCTGATTTCGCGGAAGCGCATTTTTGGCTCGGGTGGGCTTATGGTGAAAAAGGTTTATGGGATGAAGCGATTGAGGAATATAAAGAAGCGATCAGGATTAAACCTGATTATGTAGAGGCGCATAATAATATTGAAGTCATTTATAGTAAGAAAAAGTTATATGATCAAGCGATGGAAGAGAGCAAAGAAGCAATCAAAGCCAATCCAGACGACATCGAAGCCCATTATACCCTCGGGTGGGCTTATGAGAGTAAATGTTTGTGGGATGAGGCGATAAAGGAGTTTAAAAAAGCAATTAAGATAAAGATAGATTATGCAGAAGCGCATTGTGGTCTTGGGTATGCTTATTGTGGAAAAGGATCATATAATAAAGCTATAAAAGAGTTTAAGAAAGCTATTAAGATAAAGCCTGATTATGCGGATGCGTATTTTGGTCTTGCGTGGGCTTATGGTGAAAAAGGTTTATTGGATGAAGCGATCGATGCGGATCTAGAAGGGGATAGGATTAAAGATGATAAAGAAATAAAAAAATATAAAGAGGCAATAAAGATTAAGCCTGATGATGCAGATGCGTATTTAAAGCTTGGGTTTATTTATTTGTGGAACAAAGATTTGCACGATGAGGCGATAAAGGCATACAAAGAAGCGATAAGAATTAAACCTGATGATGCAAAAGCATATTTTCTTCTTGGGATGGCTTATGGGCAAAAAGGGTTATATAATAAGGCAATGAAGGAGTATAAAGAAGCAATTAGGATTACGCCTGATTATGGAGTGGCTCATGAGTATTTGGGGAAAATATATCTTTCTTTGAATAAACGGGAAGAAGCACTCAAGGAATATGAAATATTAAAAAAATTAGACCCAAAATCAGCCAAAAGACTTTTGGATGACATTAATAAAACTTCAAATTAAATAGAAATAAAATTAAAAACATACTTTTCCTAAAGGAAAATCAAATGAAATTCCCTAAAACAACATTACTTTTAATCGGCATTAGTCTTTTATGCAGTTGTGCAACACCCAAAAAGGAAGTTTCTACTATAAATAATTTGACGAAGAAAGAAGCTCATCCAACCATTAAAATTCCACCGGAAGAAAAGCCAAAAATTAAAACAATAGAAAAAAAAGTTATTGCAGTAATGAAATTTGAAAATCTCAGCAAAAACCCTAAATTTGATTGGCTATGCGAGGGAATTGCTTCCACCTTAGTTAGTAAATTGGGAAATGTTAAGAAAGTTCGGTTAGTGGAAAGAAGTCAGGTGGTGAAATCTTTACAGGAAATAAACTTTAATATGTCGGGGGTAGTGGATGAAAAAACCGCCGTTAGTGCGGGAAAGATTTTAGGTGCAGAAATTATGGTTATTGGGGAATTTCAAAAATCCGCTGATCAGATGAGAATAACTGCACGATTTGTAGATGTAGCTACGGGAAATATAGTTAATACGGCAGAAGCTACCGGTAGGTATAATGATATATTCAGTTTGCAGGATGAGATTGTCTTCAATCTACTTAAAACATTGGGTATAGAGATTAAAATAGCTGAACAAAAAAAGATACAAAAAAAACCAACAGTATCATTAACTGCTTATGGATGGGCAAAAAAAGCAATAGAACTTTGGTTTAAGAAAAAAGAAAAAATTGCTACTGAAAAAGATCAAAATCTTATAATTAAATACTTTAAAAAAGCTTTAGAATTAGACCCTAATTATGCAGAAGTGCATGTTCTTCTTGGAGTGGTTTATGGTGAAAAAGATTTGTATGATCAAGCGATAGAGGAGTTTAAAGAGGCGATAAGGATTAAGCCTGATCATGCGTATGCTTATTTTAAGCTTGCATTGGCTTATCACGAAAAAGGTTTGTATGATGAGGCAATAGAGGCGTATAAAGAAGCAACAAAATTTAATCCTGATGATGCGGAAGCGCATCGTAATCTTGGGTTGGTTTATGCGAGGAAGGGATTGTATGATGAGGCAATAGAGGAGTTTAAAGAGACAATAAGGATTAAGCCTGATCATGCGGAAGCTCACTCTGATCTTGGTGTGGCTTATGATATGCAAGGTTTGAGGAATGAGGCGATAAAGGGATATATAAAGGCAATAAAGATTAAACCCGATTATGCAAGGGCACACCTTAATCTTGGGAGTGCTTACTTGGATAAAGGTTTGTATGATCAGGCGATAGAAGAATGTAAAGAGGCGATTAGGATAAATCCTGATTATGCAGGGGCACACCTTAATCTTGGGAGGACTTATACTAAGAAAGGACTATATGATCAGGCAATAGAGGAATATAAAGAAGCGATAAGGATTCAACCTGATTTCGTGCATGCTCATTTTGATCTTGGGGTGATTTATGTAGATAAGGGTTTGTATGACGAGGCGATAGAGGAGTTTAAAAAAACAATCCGGATTAAGCCTGATTATGCAGATGCACATTTGAATCTTGGGTTGGTTTACTTTGGTTTAGGCAGAAGAGGGGAAGCACTTGATGAATATAAAATATTGAAGGAACTGGACAAAGAATTAGCCAATAAACTTTTTAACTTAATTTATAAATAAATATTTTTCTACAAAGCAATAACTTAGATTTTTCCAAAGGAAGAATTAAATGAAATTCCCAAACGCAAAACACAAAAACCATATTTTAAAAATAATATTAGTTTTATTAAGCATTACTCTTTTATGTAGCTGTTCAAAAGTAAAGGAGATTTTAAACAATAAAATGATAGAAAATGGTTGTAAAGAAGCAATTAGGCATAATCCTAATGATGCGGATGCTCATTATAATCTTGGAGTGCTTTATGGTAAAAAAGGATTATACGATCAAGCGATAAAAGAATATAAAGAAGCGCTCAGGATTAATCCCGATTTTGCAGTGGCTCATAGTAATCTTGGAGCGGCTTATGGTGAGAAAGGCTTGTATGATGAGGCGATAGAGGAAGTTAAAGAGGCAATTAAAATCAAACCTGATTATGCAGAGGCGCATTGTAATTTAGGTATTATCTATGGTAAAAAAGGTTTATATGATCAATCGATAAAGGAGTATAGGGAGGCGATTCAGCTAAATCCTGATTATGCGAAAGCTCATAGTAATCTTGGAGCGGCTTATGGTGAGAAAGGCTTGTATGATGAGGCGATAGAGGAGTTGAAAGAAGCAATAAGGCTAAATCCTGATTATGCAAAAGCACATTATAATCTTGGAGTAGGTTATGGGGATAAGGGTTTGCATGAAGAAGCAATAGAGGAGTTTAAGGAGGCGATAAGGATTAAACCAGATTATGCAAAAGCACACTATAATCTTGGGGTGGCTTATAGTGAGAAAGGTTTTTATGATCAAGCGATAGAAGAGTATAAAAAGGCGATTCAGATAAAGCCTGGGTATACAGAGGCGCATTATAATCTTGGAGTGGCTTATGGGGATAAGGGTTTACATGATGAGACGATAGAGGAATTTAAAGAGGCGATAAGGATTAAACCAGATTTTGTGAAGGCATATTATAATCTTGGGGTGGCGTATAATGAGAAAGGCTTATATGACCAAGTGATAGACGAGTATAAAAAGGCGATTCAGATAAAGCCTGGGTATACAGAGGCGCATTATAATCTTGGGATGGCTTATCTTAGTTTAGGCAGACGAGGGGATGTCCTTGATGAATATAAAATATTGAAAGAATTAGAAAAAGATAAAGCTAATGAACTACTTTTTAACTTAATTTATAAATAATATAACAAAAAAAGGAGTCCCCCATGGTAAAACTAACCACAAAAATTTCCGGCAAAGAATACAAATTCGAAACCACTGAAGCCCTGGTCAAACAATTAAAAGACGACTCAGCCAAGACATCAAAAGAATTAGAATCCATAGAAACAACCTACAAAAAACTCAAAAAGAAAAAGAACACCCTGGAAGCCACCATAAGACAATTAACCACTCCGGAAAAACCAAAGGAAGAAAAAAAATAGGGAAACAAACCAAAAATGAATAAGAAAGAAGAAAAAATTTATTTAGAAAAATTTAAAGATCAGTATCCTGATTTTCCAAAGGGTGATATAGTTGTCCCTGACCCCAAAGAAAGAGGACCTGATTTTTTAATTGTACGGAGAGGGAAAGTGGTTGGTTTTGAGGTAACAGAGCTTTTCAAAGAGTGTTTCCCCAATCAAACACCCAAGCAATTAATTGAATCTGAAAGGGAGAAAGTAATAACTGAAGCAAGAAATAAATGTATTTCAGATTCTGTTCCTGGAGTTAGTGCTTTTATTCTCTTTAACAACAACAAACTAAATAAAGGGAATCGTAGTACAGTTGCTGAAAAGTTATCAAATATTATAAAGAATAATATTCCTGAAATTAAAATACCACTGAGTATTAAAAATAACTGCATAGGGTTAAATGATATTCCTCCCCAAATTAGCTCAATTATGCTTTATAGACCAAAAGAGGATTGTAATCATCATTGGTCAACCGTACCTGTAGGTTGGACGGATGAAAATTTAATAAAAATTCTTCAGAATGCCTTAAATGATAAAGAGAAAAAAATGACGAAATACTTAAAGAAATGTAGTACTTGTTGGTTACTAATTACATCCTATGGATGGAACCCATCATCTTTTTTTAATGCTTCAAAAGAAACTATAAGTCACAAATATAGTTCATCTTTTGATAAAGCATTTTACCTTGAAGAATTTACAAAGAGATTAATTGAATTAAAACTTATAAAAAACGCATAACCCCTACCCCAACACTTCGTTCCGTTTTATTTAATGTCTGTTCGTTCACCAAATGATTTTTCGTTAGCACTCAAAAACATTTTTTTCTTGCTCACGCAAGAAATTCGTTCACCAGTTACTTTGCTTCGTTATCACTCTGCAAACAAACTGCAAACATTAAACAACTCCACTCCAGTTTTCCCCACCCCACCAACAAACTTCCCTGTTGACTTTCTACCATTTTAGTGTTAATTTATCTAAAGAAGAATATATTTTCCCAAAAGGAAGGAATAAAAAGAATTTTAAAAAACTAATCTTCAAAACTAGGAAAAGTCTAATGAAGAAGCAAATAATTATAATTTTATTTCTAATTTTTTTCGTGCCTTCTATTTGTTATAGCAAACTTCATTTTGGCATAATCTCTGGAGTAAAAGAAAAAGTAAAAGAATTAAAAAATAAAATAGATGAAGAAGAGAAAAAAGTTATACCTCCAAACAGTCCAAGTGCTGATTGGGTAGATGCAGATGGAAGTGGACAGGAATCGATAAATATTTCAAATACTAATGGTACATATGCCAGTTATCTTTCTCTTTGTTTAGATGGGGCAGGAAACCCCCATATTGCCTGGCATGATTATACTTCTGAAAACTATGAGATATATTATCTAAAATGGGATGGTTCAGCGTGGGTGGATGCAGATGGGAGTGGGCAGGAATCGATAAATATTTCAAATAATAGTGAAGGTTCTTGTTATCCTTCTCTTTGCTTAGATGGGGCAGGAAATCCCCATATTTCCTGGTATAATTATACTTCCGAGAATAATAATGATATATATTATCTTAAATGGAATGGTTCGGCGTGGGTTGATGCCGATGGGAGCGGACAGGAATCGATAAGTATCTCAAATAATAGTTTGTCGTTTAAATTTCCTTCTCTTTGTTTAGATGGGACAGGAATTCCTCATATTGCGTGGCAATATCGCCTTTTTGATGATATATATTATCTCAAATGGGATGGTTCAGTGTGGGCGGATGCAGATGGAAGTGGGCAGGAATCGATAAATATTTTAAATAATAGTGGTCATTCTTATCACCCCTCCCTTTGTTTAGACACAGCAGGAAATCCTCATATTGCCTGGGATGATGATACTTCTGGAAACTATGAGATATATTATCTCAAATGGAACGGTTCAGCCTGGGTAGATGCCGATGGGAGCGGTTGGGAATCGATAAATATCTCAAATAATAATAAAGTATCTGATTCTCCTTCTCTTTATTTAGATGGGACAGGAAATCCTCATATTGCGTGGCACGAGTATACTCCTGGTGTGGATACTGGAATATATTATCTCAAATGGGATGGTTCGGCGTGGGTTGATGCAGATGGAAGTGGGCAGGAATCAATAAGTATTTTATATTTAAGTGGAAGCTCTCGTCTTTCTCTTTGCTTAGATGGGACAGGAAATCCCCATATTGCCTGGGATGGGTACTATGGAATTTATTATCTTAAATGGTCGCCATAAATGAAGATTTTTAAACGAGAAGGGAAAAAACAATGGATAGGTTTTTTAAAAAAGTAGTATCCTTTTTTTTGTTTAGTATCATATTTATTTACAATCTTTCCTCTACTTCAATGTCTGCGAACTTATCAAAAAAAATAGGGGTTGGGATTGGTTATCCATACTTTTCTATAAAATATAATTTTTCTTCAAAAATCGCTTCGGAAATAAGATATGCTACTGGCGAAGGGATAAATGTATATGCCGGTAGATTTTACTGGAATTTTTTTCAATTAAGAAAACTTAATGCTTTTACCGGAATTGAGGGAGGGTATATAGATTTTGATACTTTGGATACAGAAGGTACTGGCTATGAAGGAAGCATCTTTATCGGTGGAGAATATTTTATTAATCCCAAATTCAGTTTTGGTTTAGATATCGGTCCTGTATATATTAGTGTAGACACTGCTGAACTGGGAAAAGAATTTAATGTTGGTGGTATAGAATGGGTTAGCAATCTATGTCTTAATTATTATTTTGATTTTAGAAAAAAACCCACCAGCAGACACTGAAAAACCAAAGGAAGAAAACAAATAGGGAACTAAATAAAGCAGGATTAGTTTAAGTTATTTGGAGCGAAAAAGAAATGTCTGACAAATATACATTAAATTTTGACTATAGGCCGTATGAAGAATTAAATAGCTTTGCACTTTTAGCAGTTCAAAAACATAATTTGGGCGATAAGGGTGATTGGTTTAATTGTTTTAGAGGTGGTCTGTGTGGATTATCTGCACGACTTTTTGGAGTTCAAATTCATTTTCGTGAAATTCATTCTTGGAAACCAGTTAAAACAAATTATCAGGCAGTGGAATACCATTTATCATCTATTCTTTTTAATATGGACTCGGCAATCGAATGTATGGTTTTTGTGTTAAATGCTCTTGGATATGTTACAAATGCAAACCAGTTTTTAGATATTACGAATGAAATAAAGTTAAAACAAATATCCCCTTATAATATTTTAAAGAATCAATGTTCAGGATATGATAACTACTTCCCAACCCTGAAAAAATTCTGGCAGAAAAATGAAGATTTAATTGAGATTATTTTTGAAAACCATGATGTGTCTAAACATCGTGAATCAATATTCAAAGGTGGCAAAGCAAGAAAAGATCCACCTTCGGGATTCTTTGAAAAGATGGGAATAAAGGATGATGAGGGGAAGCAAATACTTTTTTCTCCTATGGCAGAAATAATACTTATACCACATCCAAAAAATCCATTGCAACAAAGGAATTTTGCCAATTCTGTTAAGTTAGAAGATATTGCAAAGAGATTTTGCCTATTCATTAATGGATGTGGGGTAAAGGCTTTTGAAGATGCAAAAACCATGATAAAACTTAATTTGTATGATTTAAACATAGATGAATGAGATAAAAAATAAATATCAAATTAAGAATCAAAAAAGATTGAATGGCAGAACTACTCACCATGGAAAAACCAAAAGATTAAAAAACAGGGAAGTAAACTTATTATGGAAAAAAATAAAAAACCGATAACACTATACGAAGATTTAATTGAACACCCTTTTGTTAAACAGGTGTTGCAGGATGCGTTACTTTTTGTTAAGAATAAAGATCTTTCACAAAAACTTAGACAATCTAAACCTATTTTCAATAAAAATGAAGCTTATATTTTATTTATTGCGCAGACATTATTTTCTCTTTTAACTATTTATGAGCACCTAACACTCATTCCGATTTATTTAAAATCATTCTCTCTTTCAGAAGAAATAAAAAAGGAAGGAGTTACGCAACATTTCCATGTTTTGTTATGTATTGAAAATTATATTATAAAGACACAATCGCTCTATGATAGAATGCTACAATTAGTCGATGTTGTTTTTAATATTTATAATCCATCTAATCAAATTAACCATAATATAATTATACATAATTTACATGTAAAAAACAGTGGTCTTCCTTCAGCTCTTCAAAAATTAAAAAAACTCGTTAAAAAATATTCTGAAGACAGAAATAAAATAATCCATAGAGAATGTTACAGAGATAAAGGTATTCCCTTTATAAAGGCGCTTGAAATAATTCCAGAAGAGGGTAATTACAGCTTTAAGAAAGAATTAAAAAGCTTTTCAATCATCTATGTTAAAAATAAGATAAAAGAATTTGAGAAAATGAATACTAATATTTTTGTTGCTGTTGGAAATATTTTTGGTAATCTTATAGAGAGATATAAAAAACAAAAAGAGGAAGATGAATTAATTTATGGGAAGATTGAAGTATTGGAAAAAAACCCATAATAAAGAAATTCTTAAAAAACTTCCTAATCCCAAACTTCCCAAAAATTTTCACCCCCTACAACCCAAAATTAACCATTATTTTTAACTACCCAATACTATAATACCCCCAAATTTTAACTAATTTTTTTCTTGACACACCAAAGAATATTTGTTATAAAAAAGGTTCTTTCGTATTTAAGTTGCAAGTCTTGGATTAAGCAACCCACAATGTTGATGAATCTTTAGTTTGAAATAATCTATATCCCGATATCCATAGGCCATTCTTTTTAACCGTTTAATCTTATTGTTAAAGCCTT
>JAUVLC010000084.1 GCA_030595925.1 Clostridia bacterium
TATTTCCTTTTTTCAATATCGGATTTAGGGTTTGTCAGCATCTTTTTTCTTGAAAGTCAGAATAAATCTTGACACTACTGAAAATGGAAAACAATTGACAAAAGGAAAATGACAAGGTAAAATAAAAAAATGGCAAGATTATACTGGGTATAAGTAGAGAATTATTTTTATCACATAACCAACTGCGGAGATAGTCAGGAATAGATAAATAAAAACAGAAGGGATTATATAAAATTTTTTAAATATATAAAAAAATTATTACAAAGAGAGTTGCTATGAAAGAGTTTCACTTTATAGAATGTTTTGAGATAAAAGAACTTCTTGGAAAGAAAGCTGATGATGTGGAAGAATTATTGGAGCTTATCGAAGAAGTTCCAAGTGATTCTATTTATTATCATACACATAGTTATTTTTTAAGGCATTTTTACCTAACAGGCCCTTATCCAAATGATTTTGCTAATTGGGTAGCTATTCAGGTGAGGGATAGAGTTCTTGGTGAGAAACTTGGAATTGTAATGCCAACCGGGGATAAAAGTCTTGAGGATTTGCGTAACGAATTGATAGAGATTATCGATAACTATCTTTCAACTATGAAGATAACACCCGCCGTTGTTTCAGGACAGGCTTTTTATTTTATGCAATCTCGTATAATAGAAGTTCATACAGGAATAACAGTAAATAATTTAGAAGAATTTGTGGAAGTATTAAAAATTATCGACGCAAGTGCAATTTATAATCATGTATTTGAAGCACGAGTGCGTGATTGGCAAGGGAGAAGCGATTTTTCAATTTGGCTCGACGAAATTCTTCATACGACAGAACTATCAAAAAAGCTGGAAATGATAGATTGTTATATGTATAGTCTAGAGGGATTAAGAAATAAATTAATTGATTTGTGTAAACAGGAACTTAAAAAATGACAAACAATATAACACTTGACTCATACAAAGAAATAGCGCCGAAAGGAGTGATTGATCTTGCTTATAAACTTGCTGAAGGATTAAAAGGAAAATCTATTTTACACGTTAATTCAACGCGGCTTGGCGGTGGTGTTGCAGAAATGCTTCTTAGACTTATCCCTTTGTTTGATTATTTGGGAATTAATATTCGTTGGGAGGTAATAGAAGGAAGTTCTTTGTTTTATAAAACAACAAAAAGTTTTCATAATGCTTTGCAAGGACAAAGGCAAAATATTACGCAGGAGATGTATGATGAATATAAGAGGGCCAATGAGGAGAATGCCCGGAAAATTTCTTTTGATTCTGAATTGATAATTCTCCATGATCCTCAACCAGCAGGACTTATCCTTCAAAAATCCAAAGGTACAAAATGGTTATGGAGATGTCATATTGATGTTTCTCATCCTCAAAGAAAAGTTTGGAACTTCCTAAAATATTATGTGTCACAGTTTGATGGCGCTATATTTTCATTGCCTAGTTTTGCAAAAAGGCTTACTATTCCTCAATTTCTTATGTACCCTTCAATTGACCCATTAAGCGATAAAAATAAAGATTTATCTAAAGAAGAGATAGACCGTGTTTTAATGAAGTACAATATACCCGTGGACAGGCCGATAGTTTTACAAGTCTCACGTTTTGATAGGTTTAAAGACCCCTTAGGTGTTATAGAAGCATATAAATTAGTTAAAAAGTATAATGATTGTTGCCTGGTGCTTGCGGGGGGAGGTGCTACAGACGATCCGGAGGGACTTTGCTTTTTACAAGAAGTAAAAGAAGCTGCTTCTTGTGACAAAGATATCTTTGTTCTTGATTTGCCTAGCGATGCTAATTTAGAAATAAATGCATTACAAAGAGGAGCAACAGTAATTTTGCAGAAATCCACAAAGGAGGGATTTGGACTTACTGTTGCAGAAGCGATGTGGAAAGGGAAACCTGTTATTGGTGGAGCGGTTGGAGGTATTACGGTTCAAATTGTTTATGGACAAACGGGGTATACAGTGAATTCAGTGGAAGGTTGTGCCTATAGAATTCGTTATCTGCTAAATAATAGAGAAATTATAGAGGAGATGGGGAATAAAGCCAGGGAATATACTCGAAGGAATTTTCTGATAACAAGACATCTCTGTGACTATCTTGCAATAATGACTCATATGCTCAAGCTGTAAGATGAATTTAATTAAAAAATTTTTTTAAATATATAAAAAAGCTAAAAGAGAAAAAGTTTCTTATGAAAAGCAAATGAATATAAGAAAATCTTTAATGAAATAAAATAGAAAAAGTAAGAGCCGGAGAGAATAAGAAAAATAGAAATTATTAACAACAAAAATGTTTTAGTTTATTTAAATCGATTGTTAAGGTGGGTACTTTTATTAGCTTGTAGGTTTAATTCTGTGGGCTTAATTTTAAGGGGGTTGTGAAAAATGAAAGAAAAAGTAGTAAATGAAGGTATTTTAAATGTCAGAAAAAAAGGAAGTAACATTTTTAGGGAAGGGGAACATATGTTACCGGGGGTTTCTCTAATGATTGCCGCAGGGGTTCTCAAGTCAAAAAAAGATTTAAAGAGGCCTTTTGTCACTATAGTAAATTCCTATACCAATCAAATACCAGGTCATGCTCATCTTGATAAATTAGGAAGTAGTTTAAAGAAGGAATTGGAAAAACAGGGAGTAAACGTGTGGTATGCAAATATCGGGGGAGCAGTTGGGGATGGTATTGCTATGGGACATTTTGGGATGAAATATTCTTTACCTTCCAGGGAACTTATTACTGATCAGATTGAGACTATTATAGGTGCCCATCCTCCTGATGCCTGGATTGGATTGGGTAATTGCGATAAGATTGTTCCTGCAATGTACAATGCTATGGTAAGAATTAATATTCCTTCACTGTATATAAGCGGCGGACCGATGCTGAGTGGAAAAAATAATACAGATTTAATCTCTGTTTTTGAAGCGGTGGGTAAATATAGCATCGGCAAAATGAGTAAAAGGAAGTTGCAAGGATTAACCGAGGTTGCCTGCCCCGGTTATGGAAGTTGCGCTGGAATGTTTACGGCAAATTCAATGAATTGTTTAGGAGAAGTATTGGGTTTTTCTTTACCGGGAAATGGGACAATTCCGGCGACATTAAGGCTGAAAGGAAAGGAAAGGCAATTTCAATTGAATCCTGAAAGAATAAATCTTGTAAAGAAAGCTGCCAGGAAAATTATTTTTCTTATGAAAAACAAAATTAAACCTCTGGATATTTTAACCAGAGAATCTATTGATAATGCTTTCATTTTAGATATGGCTATGGGGGGGTCAACTAATACTGTTTTACATCTGTTGGCTCTAGCTTACGAGGCAGGGATTAAATATGATCTTAAATTTCTTAATGAATTAGCTAAAACTACTGCCAATGTTGTGAAGGTTTCGCCGTCCCGGCCGGAAATTCATATGGAAGATATTCATAAAGTGGGAGGGGTGGGTGCTATTTTACGATCTGTTTATGATAGCAAAAATTCCATGTTAAAACTAAAAACCAAAACTATTTATGGTACTTTAGGTGATTATGTTTTAAAATCACCTAAGCCTGATGAAAAAGTGATTCGTTCGGTAGATAATGCTTTTTCCCCTGAAGGAGGCCTAGCTGTTCTTTTTGGAAATATTGCCCGAAATGGTTCTGTAGTAAAGACAAGCGGAGTAGATAAAGATATGCTTAGATTTGAAGGGAAAGCCTTAATTTACAATTCTCAGGAGGAAGCATTGGAAGCAATTTTAAAGAATAAGGTTAAGGACGGGACTGTAATAGTAATTCGATATGAAGGGCCGAAAGGCGGACCCGGGATGCAGGAAATGCTTTCACCGACCGCAGCAATAAAAGGAGCAGATATTAAGGCAGCTTTAATTACAGACGGCCGTTTTTCAGGAGGCACCAGGGGTCTTTGTATTGGGCACATATCTCCTGAGGCAGCCAGTGGTGGTGAGATAGGCCTACTTAAGAACGGTGATTTGATTGAAATAGACGTCAATAAAAAGAAAATAAACGTTAAACTTTCGAAAGAAGAATTAAGGGCAAGAGGAAAGAAAACGAGTCTCTTTAAACCGAAAGTAACAGGAGGTTGGTTGGCAAGATATACAAGTTATGTAGGAAGCGCTGATAAAGGAGCAGTTTTTCTTTCTATACCGAGAAACAATGGATAATGAGGATAATGAAAAACGTTACTTAAAAATTTAAAATATTGACAGAAGAAATGAAAAATGTGTTAGTGTTTTTAATTGGTAAGTACCTGAAGGAACAGGGGGAAGAAGTTAGGGGAGTTATTAGGAATTGGATATGGAAAAAAATAGTTTTGTGTTTGTAAAGAGAGAGTAAATATTTGAGAGATAGTGTCAAAAATAAAATGAAAAAAATTCAGAAAAGTGTTATAAATAAAAAAGATTTTTTTCATAATAGGGGGAGGAAAGACTGCGGCTACCAAAAAATAAAACATTTTTGACATTACTATTTGAGAATTAAGGAGATAATTATGGAAAAAGAGTCTTTTGATTTTTTAAAAAAACTGATGGATACTATGAGTCCTTCCGGTTTTGAAGAAGAGGCAATGAGGGTGTGGAAAGACAGAACAAAAAAGTTTGCAGATGAGGTTAATACTGACATCCTTGGTAATTCTATAGCGGATTTAAATAAAGCTGGAAAACCAAAGATTATGTTTGCCGGACATCTTGATGAAATAGGTTTTATGGTAAAGTATATTGATAAGGAAGGATACATATATTTTTCAACTATTGGGGGAATTGATCTTCATCTTGTTCCGGGTAAAAGGGTTTGGATTAAAACTAAAAAGGGCAAAGTTTTGGGTGTAGTAGGGAAGAAGCCTGTTCATCTTTTAGCAGAAGAAGAGAGAAAAAAGGTAGCAAAGATTGAAGAACTCTGGATAGACATTGGTGCAAAAAATGAAAGAGAATCCAGGTCTGTTCTAAATATTGGAGATCCTATCGTCCCGGCGGTTGGGTTTGAGGTTTTAAATAATGATATAGTAGTTGCAAGAGGGTTTGACGACAAAGCCGGTGCCTTTGTGGTAAGTGAAACACTAAAAATTCTCTCCCAAAAGCAGCCCAAAGCCTCTTTTTATGGTGTTGCAACGGTACAGGAAGAAATTGGACTTAGAGGAGCAAGGACATCGGCATATAGAATATCCCCGGATATTGGTATTGCCATTGATGTTACATTTGCCACAGACTTTCCTTCTATGGACAAGAGGAAAGTGGGGGATATTAAGATAGGGGGAGGGCCTGTAATAGCAAGGGGGCCGAATATTAATTCAAAAATATTTGATTTATTCGTTGAAGTGGCAAAAAAAGAAAAAATACCCTATCAGGTTGAAGGAATATCCAGGGCTACAGGTACGGATGCGAATGTAATACAACTTACAAAAACAGGGGTGGCGACCGGGTTAGTGAGTATTCCCAATAGATATATGCATACTCAAGTGGAAATTGTTAGCCTCAAAGATTTAGAGAATACAGCAAATCTGCTTAGTGCCTTTGTTTTAAGACTTGATAGAGAGACTAACTTAATGTTACACTAAAGCAAGGAAAAAAGGAAACATGGGATATTCGTTTTTATATTCCGTTGTTTGAATTCATTCGGATACATATTTCAAAAGATAAAGATGTAAGTAATATAATAGATTAAATAAAAGAACATGTTAATATAATGAAATGGTTTCAAAAAATGTTGCAAAGATAATTATAAATACTTTAAAGTTAAGATATCCTGATATGCGGCCGGCCCTTAATTATAATTCACCTATACAATTATTAATTGCAACCATGCTTGCTGCACAATGTACCGATAAAAGGGTTAATAAAATAACAAAGAAATTATTTTTAAAATATAAGACAGTTAAAGATTATTCAAAGGCTAATTTAAATGAGTTTGAAACAGAGGTAAAAAGTGCAGGATTTTATAAAAATAAAGCAATAAACATTATAAATGCGGCAAAAGATATAATAAATAAATTTAAATCCAAAGTTCCTGATACAATGAATAATTTGCTTACATTACCGGGCGTTGGAAGAAAAACGGCTAATATTATTCTTTGTCATATTTATGGGAAAAAAGAAGGAATTGCTGTTGATACACATGTAAAACGGTTGTCATTTCGTATTGGATTAACGACCAACAATACTCCGGACAAAATAGAAAAGGATTTAATGAATGTTTATGATATAAAAGAATGGAATATAATAAATAGTGTTTTAGTAAATCATGGAAGAGCAATCTGTAAAGCTAAGAATCCGGTTTGTGATAAATGTATAATAAAGCAATATTGTAGACAGAAAATAGAAAGGAAATAAAAAATGAATATAGGGGCTCATTTATCTGTAGCTAAAGGATTCACTGCTATGGGAGAAACTGCACTTAGCATAGGGGCAAATACTTTTCAGTTTTTCTCAAGAAATCCACGGGGGGCTAAATCTGCAGCAATTGAAGAAAAAGACGTAGATGGATTGATTAAAATAATGAATAAAAACAATTTTGCACCTATTTTAGCACATGCTTCATATACTGTTAATGTGTGTTCGGATAAAAAACATATTAGAGATTTTGCTAAAATGATTTTTAAAGAAGATCTTGAGAAATTAGAAAAATTGCCATGTAAATTATATGTTTTTCACCCGGGGAATCATATGGGACAAGGGGAAAAAATTGGAATAAACTATATAATTAATGCTTTGAATGATGTCTTAAAACCGGAACATAGTATTATGTTTTTATTAGAAAC
Source organism: Clostridia bacterium (assembly GCA_030595925.1). Lineage (GTDB taxonomy): Bacteria > CBDUZB01 > JAGLHV01 > JAGLHV01 > JAGLHV01 > JAGLHV01. The sequence continues at coordinate 6,730 of JAUVLC010000084.1, forward strand.
AATGGCGGGAAAAGGGACTGAAATAGGAAAAACATTTGAAGAGTTAAAGACAATAATAGAGGGGGTAAAATTAAAAGAAAAAGTCGGAGTTTGTTTAGATACCTGTCATGTTTATTCAGCAGGATATGATATAGTTAACAACTTGGATAAAGTTCTTGATGAGTTTAATAATATAATAGGATTAAATAAATTAAAAGCAATTCATTTAAATGATAGTTTAACCGAATTTGCCAGCCATAAAGATAGACATGCTTGTATTGGAAAAGGGAATATTGGCCTGGAGGCGATAAAAAAAATAGTGACTCATCCAAAATTAAAAGAACTCCCATTTTTTTTGGAAACCCCTGCCGATTTAAAAGGATACGCTGAAGAAATTAAGTTATTAACCGGATTGTAGGGAGTAAAAAGTAATGTTGTTGTAAAAGGGTTATTTATTATATATAATCCATTAAAAAATTAATATGGGGACAGAGGAACATATAAGGGATATACACCTGTTTCCTATTTTACCAGGGAGCATTAATATGAAAATAGGTTTTAGCGGAATAGAGATAACCGAAGGGAAAATAAAATATGAAGATGACAAATTGACAGCACTTGCGGATAAATTTAAACCTAATAAAGTAACTCCTTTTTATGCCGAGTTCATTAAAGATGAATTTATTAAATCTGATGTTATCGTATTGCCAAGGAATAATCTTTTGGATATTTTGATTATAGATATAGATAAATGCGAAACCAGGATTAAAAACACTTCCGATGATTTTGAAATCAAACTCTTGAATAAATGTATCTCTAAACTTGAAGAAGAAATTCCTTTATGTGATGTCCCGTTTAATGAAGATGAGCGGGATAAAATGCGTGCGAGTTCAATGATTAGCATTAAACCTGTCGTGGTTTTGGATGATATTCCGGGAGTTAATGATATAATCGCAATGACTTTAGATAAAGCACAGATGATTTTTTTCTATACTGCAGGGAAAAAGGAAGTACATGCCTGGCCTGTAGCCAAGAATTCCGATATAGTAACTTGTGCGGGTAAAATCCATACGGACCTTGCCCGTGGCTTTATTAGAGCCGATGTAGTTTCTTTTGATGATATGATGACCTGTCACAGTATGAACGATGCAAAAGCTAAGGGTTTGGCAAAAGTAGTTGATAAGGGCTATATAATTGGTACCAGCGACGTAATAGAAATACGTTACAACGTTTAAAATCGGTAAAATAGGGATAAATTAATTACTTTTTCCTTGATTTGCTACAACGTTTATGGCTTTTTGAATTTTTTCCTGACTTCCCAGATAATATTTTTTAATGGCTTTTATATTTTCATCAAGTTCATAAATAAGAGGAATACCTGTCGGAATGTTTAACTTTGTTATCTCTTCATCAGATAAATTATCAAGATGCTTTACTAAAGCTCTCAAACTATTGCCGTGTGCGGATATAATAATCTTTTTGCCGGATTTCAAAACCGGCACGATTGAATTATGCCAGTAAGGAAGAAAGCGTTTAATCGTATCCTTTAAGCATTCGGTTAAAGGAATATCATTTTTATCTAAATTTTTATATGCGGGATTAAAACAAGGATTTCTCCGGTCATCTTTGTTTAGGGCAGGTGGCCTGACATCATAACTTCTTCTCCACAAATGTACTTGCTTTTCACCAAACTTTTTTGCTGTTTCTGATTTATTTAACCCCTGTAAAGAGCCATAATGTTTTTCATTAAGTTGCCAGTTTTTATGTGCCGGTATCCACATCAAATCCATTTTATCTAAAACTATCCATAGCGTTCTTATAGAACGTTTTAAGACGGAAGTAAAGGCCATATCAAAGGAATAATTCTCTTTTTTTAAAATTTTTCCGGCTTTTTCTGCTTCCTTTATTCCCTTTTTTGAAAGGTCTACATCTGTCCACCCGGTGAATATATTTTCTTTATTCCAGATACTTTGTCCGTGTCTTAATAGTACAAGTTTTATTGTAATCATAATGAATTACGCAACATCGATTTCTTTTGTTAAATACACGTCTTGAATTGCGTTAAGAATTTCAATTCCTCCTTTCATTGGTTTTTGAAATGCTTTTCTTCCTGAAATAAGTCCCATTCCTCCGGCTCGTTTGTTAATAAGGGCAGTTTTAACAGCCTGCTGAAGGTCGTTTTTCCCTGACGGGCCTCCGGAATTAATTAATCCAATTCTTCCCATGTAGCAGTTGGCCACTTGATAGCGGGTCAAATCAATTGGATTGTCTGTTGTCAATTTTTCATAAACCAAAGGATGGGTTTTCCCTAATTTAATAACATTATATCCGTTGTTAATTGTAGGTGACTTTTGTTTTATTATGTCTGCTTCAATTGTAACCCCGAGATGATTAGCCTGTCCGGTAAGGTCGGCAGAAGTATGATAATCCACTCCATCCTTTTTAAAGTTATCGTTTCTGAGATAGCACCATAAGACGGTAAGCATTCCTAAATTATGTGCCTCCTGGAAAGCCTTTGATACTTCTTCAATTTGCCTGCGTGATTCCGGAGAACCAAAATAAATGGTTGCGCCCACTCCTTTTGCTCCCATATTATAAGCTTGTTTTACCGAACCAAAAAATCTTTGATCGTAGGAGTTTGGATAAGATAAAAGCTCATTGTGGTTTAGCTTAAGAATAAAGGGAATCTGATTGGCATACTTTTTTGATACCATTCCCAATACGCCTAAAGTGGAAGTTACAGCATTACATCCACCTTCAATTGCTAATTTAACAATATTTTCAGGATCAAAATAAATAGGATTTGGGGCAAAAGAAGCTCCTGCAGAATGTTCAATTCCCTGATCAACCGGTAAAATTGATAGATATCCGGTATCTGCAAGTCTTCCATGATTAATCAGGTTCTTAAGATTATCAATTACTTTATCAGATCTGTCTGAAATAGAAAAAATCCTATCAGGAAAATCCGGTCCCGGAAGATGTAAAAGCTCTTTGGAAATTGTCTTACATTTGTGTTCTAAAAGATTTTTTGCTTCGTTTCCTAAAATGTTGAGAATTTTTTCTAACATGTTGCCTCCTTAAATAAAATAAAGTGCCTGTCACAAAACTATTTTTCCGCCGAAAATATTAGGGGGTAAATTATTTTTGCCCTCCTGTTCTGTCCGACGATGCTTTATTTTACCCTCTCCTTTCATCCTTTCCCCTTGAGGGAGAGGAAGGAGGTGAGGGGGGGACGTTTTGTGACAGCTTATAAAATAAATAAAAATTTTACAAAACTTTGGTAATGAATCATTATTTTATAGACCAAAAAAAACTGATGAATCAATACCGGATTAAAAGATTTCTTGCCAAAGGCTTGGTTATTAATTTTCTATAACCATTGTTTATTTTAATATTATTTAAAAAAAAGTCAAGATGAATTTATTGTGGGTTTTCAAATTTTTTTCTTTTTGAAAAATCCTCCACTAAATATTACACTAACACTTTATATTATCATTAGCAAATTCGGTTTGTATAAAAAAAGGATGATGTTTGTATTAAAAATTTTTAAAAATATTTTAGAGTGGTATTTTTAAAAAAGTATTGACAAAATTTAATAAATGGTATTTAATCGGGAATGGAAATCATTATCATTATGAAATGGCCATGAAATTTTATGGTGATAAGAAGAATGCGAGTTTTTTCCCCGCAGAAAAAGACCATAATTACCAAATTTACATTTTAACATATTTATTTTAGTTTATTCATTGTGAGTGTTTTAGATGAATATTAGGTAGTGTCAAAAGAAGTATGAAAGAATATGAAAAGTAATTTCCCCCTTTGAAAAAGGGGGATAGGGGGATTTAAGGTGTTAAAATACAATGCGAATTTAAAGCACAGTACTTGTCGATTACGCAGGGAAATGACAGATAGTGAGAGGGCATTATGGGCACGGTTACGGGGAAAACAAATTTTGAAGGTTCAATTTTATCGGCAGAAGCCTATTGGGAACTATATTGTAGATTTTTATGTATCCCAAGATTGTAGTAGAAGTGGATGGATCACAACACATGGAATTGGATAAGGAACGGAAAGATGCACAACGAGATAAATACTTGAAAAACAAGGGATTATCTGTCTTGCGTTTTAACA
>JAUVLC010000141.1 GCA_030595925.1 Clostridia bacterium
AAATCCCCCCAACCCCCTTTTTCAAAGGGGGAGATAATATCATATCCTTTTTCAAGGGGGGGGGAGGCAATTACTTTTAACAAAAAGCTTTGCAATTGTTACAGATATAAATGAATTAACTGAATATTTTTGACAATACCAGAAAATAATTGAGGAGGATAAAATGGGTAAAAAAGATTTTTTATTTACGTCCGAGTCTGTAACAGAAGGGCATCCGGATAAGGTTTGTGACCAAATTTCAGATGCAATTTTGGATGCAATTATCAAGAATGACCCGAAAGGGCGGGTTGCTTGTGAAACGTTTATTACGGTAGGGTTGGTTATGGTGGGAGGGGAAATTACCACCAACAGTTATGTGGATATTCAAAAAATCGTGCGGGGACTTTTAAAAAACATCGGATATACAGATGCTAAATATGGTTTTAATTATGAAACCTGTGCTATTCTTAATGCTATTGGAAGTCAATCTCCGGATATTTCCCAGGGGGTTGATGTAGGAGGGGCAGGGGACCAGGGTTTGATGATTGGCTATGCCTGCAGGGAAACCGAAGAGCTTATGCCTTTACCGATTATGCTGGCACATCAATTGGCCAGAAGATTGGCACAAGTAAGGAAAGAGGAAATATTAAAATATTTAGGCCCGGATGGAAAATCACAGGTAACGGTAGAATATAAAAACGGAATTCCTCATCGGGTGGATACAGTGGTAATATCATCACAGCACACAGAAGAAATTCTTGATTCTTCGGGAAAAAAAATAACTCAAAAAGCTAGCGATGAAATTATTGAGGTAGTGATTAAACCCATTATTGAACAACGGCTTTTGGATAAAGAGACTAAATATTTTGTAAATCCTACCGGAAAGTTTGTTGTTGGAGGCCCGCAATCAGATACGGGAATGACCGGAAGAAAAATCATTGTAGATACTTACGGGGGAATGGCTCCGCATGGCGGAGGGGCTTTTTCCGGGAAGGATCCTACGAAAGTAGACCGTTCTGCTTCTTATATGGCCAGATATATTGCTAAGAATGTTGTAGCAGCGGGAATGGCGGATAAATGTAATATTCAATTAGCTTATGCTATAGGTGTAGCTGATCCTGTTTCAGTGATGATTGATACTGAAGAAACAGCGAAAATACCGGATAAGAAAATAGTGGAATTAGTCAAAGAAAATTTTTCATTAACCCCACAAGGGATAATAGATGAACTTAATTTGCGTCGGGATATTTATTTGAAAACAGCGGCTTACGGCCATTTTGGAAGAACAGAGGAAGGGTTTAGCTGGGAAAAAACAGATAAAGCAGAGATTTTACGAAAAAAGGCAGGAATATAAAAGTCAAAGACAAAAGTTGAAAATTAAAAGAGGAGGAAAAAGTGAAATACGATATTAAAGATATAAAAAAAGCCCAGGAAGGGAAAATGAGGGTTGAATGGGCGGAAAGTAAAATGTTGGTGTTACGTTTAATAAAGGAAAGGTTTGCCAAAGAAAAACCCCTGCGTAATATAAAAATAGCTTGTTGTTTGCATGTAACTACAGAAACGGCTAATTTGGCTATTACCCTTAAGGCAGGAGGTGCTCAGGTTTTCCTTTGTGCTTCTAATCCTTTATCAACTCAGGACGATGTTGCCAGCCATCTGGTAGTACATCATAAAATGCCTGTTTTTGCCATAAAAGGAGAAAATAACGCAATTTATTATCAACATATTAAAACACTGCTGGATCAGAAACCACAGGTTACCATGGATGATGGGGCAGACCTGGTTTCTATGGTTCACAGTAAAAGGAAAGAGTTAATCAAAAATATTATCGGTGGAACGGAGGAAACCACTACCGGAGTAATTCGATTGAGAAGTATGGAAAAAAACAAGGTTTTGGCTTATCCGATTTTTGCCGTAAATGATGCGGATACCAAACATTTATTTGATAATCGGTATGGTACGGGACAGTCGACTATGGATGGCATTATTCGTGCGACCAATGTTTTAATTGCCGGAAAGAATGTAGTAGTTTGCGGGTATGGCTGGTGTGGCCGGGGTGCGGCTATGCGGGCTAAAGGTTTAGGGGCAAATGTTATTGTTACCGAGGTGAATCCTTTGCGGGCACTGGAAGCTTTGATGGATGGCTATTGGGTAATGCCTATGGCCGAAGCGGCAAAATTAGGGGATATTTTCATTACCCTTACCGGAGATATAAGCGTATTGAGAAAAGAACATTTTAAGGTAATGAAAGACGGAGTGATTGTTTGTAATTCGGGTCATTTTAATGTAGAAATTGATGTAGGGGATTTGAAAAAAATGAGTAAAAAAAATCGCAAAGCACGTTTTTTTGTCCAGGAATATACTCTACAAAATGGTCGAAAAATAAATTTAATTGCCGAAGGACGATTAGTGAACCTTGCGGCTGCAGAAGGCCATCCAGCATCAGTAATGGATATGAGTTTTGCTAATCAGGCACTATGTGCGGAAATTCTCATCAAGAATAGAAAAAAATTGGAGAACAAGGTTTATCCTGTTCCGGAACATATAGATGTTAAAATTGCCCGCTTGAAGTTGAAATCAACAGGGATAAAGATTGATGTTCTTACTACTAAGCAAAAGGAATATTTAAATTCCTGGCAGATAGGGACGTAAAAGACGGTTGGAAAAGTTTTATTGGTTAAAGGATAAAAGAGAAAGACCGTTTTCCCCCTTTAAAAAAGGGGGTTAGGGGGATTTGTGACTATTTATGACATAGTGTTTATAAGTCAGGAGTTAGAACGAGGAAAATAAAGGCAAAATATGTTTTTCTCTAGACGCATAATTTTACCCTTTGGGCACGCAAAAAAAAATAGTCCATAGTCCACAGTCGATAGTCCATAGACAACGGAACAAAGACAACAGACATAAGATTTGGAAAAGTTGGGAGTTTGAAAAAATAGTCAAACATAGTTTATAAATGATGTAGAGAGATAGTTGTAATTTTGTTTGACAATTTCTATGCGTATTTTTTGATAATACCACAACACAAAGAAAGGATGGTTTTTATGAAAGCAATGATTATGGCTGCGGGAATTGGAACGAGGTTGAGACCTTTGACTTATAGCGTTCCTAAGCCGATGATGCCCTTAGCCAACAGGCCTGTTTTGGAGTATACATTAAAATTATTAAAGAAACATAATATTACCGAAGTAACCATTAATTTGTACACTGCCCCGGAAATGATTACCGGTTATTTTGGGGATGGTTCTTCTTTGGGGATGAAAATTAATTATTCCGTAGAAAAGGAATTAATGGGTACTGCCGGGGGAGTAAAAAAGGTAGAGGATTTTTTTGGCGAAACATTTTTAGTGATGAGCGGGGATGGGCTTACCGATATTAATTTAACTGAAGTAATTGAATTTCATCGTCAAAAGAAAGCATTGGCTACGATGGTACTAAAAGCGGTTGATACCCGTTTTGAATACGGGGTTACTATGGTGGACAATGAAAATAGAATTGAAAAATTTGTAGAAAAGCCAAACTGGGGAGATGTTTTTTGTAATACTGTAAATACGGGGATTTATGTTTTTCAAAAAGAAATTTTTAACTTTATGCCCGCTAATAAATTTTATGATTTCGGACATGATTTATGGCCTTTGCTTTTGGAAAAAAGAGAAAAAATTTTTGGTTGCCTCAGGGAAGAATATTGGTGTGATATTGGAAATTTGGACGAATATAAAAAAGCCCAGCAAAATGTTTTAGAAGGTAAAGTAGAAATATGTATGCCCGGGGAAAAATATGCGGAAAATGTTTGGGTAGGAAAAGAAACTAAAATAGACAAAACAGCCCGAATAACAGGGCCATGTTTAATTGGTAAAAAATGTCAAATAGAAAAGGATGTTTGTCTGGGGGCGGGCACTACTGTCGGAGATTATTCAGTCATTAAAGAGGGAGCAATTTTAAATAATTGCATCCTCTGGAATAACGTTTACATTGATGAGAATGTAGAATTAAAGAATTGTATTTTGGGAGATTCCACGCATGTTTCCGGAAATATTTCCGCTTTTAATGGAGTGGTGATTAATGTCGGGAAAAAAGAGGAAAAAAAATGAAGAATTTAATTTCTATTTATTCTTTAACCAGACAGGAGATAGAAAAAATTATTGTTCTTACCGGCAAAATAAAATATGAGAAAAAGGTAAAAAAAGGCGGCAAACCTTTGGCCGGAAAAATTTTGGCTATGATTTTCGAAAAACCTTCTTTACGTACAAGAGTAACTTTTGAAGTAGGAATGACTCAATTAGGAGGGAATACTATTTATTTATCCAGTGAGGATGTGCAATTAGGAAAAAGAGAGGCTGTTTCCGATGTGGCTAAAAATTTATCCCGTTGGGTAGATGGAATAATGATTAGGACTTACCACCAGGAAAAAATAGAAATATTGGACAGGACAGCAAACATTCCTGTGATTAACGGCCTTTCCGATTTAGAGCATCCCTGTCAGGTATTAGGGGATTTTTTTACTATTCTGGAGAAAAAAAAGAGTTTTAAAAATTTAAAAATTTGTTTTATCGGTGACGGGAATAATGTATGTTATTCTTTAATGTTTGCCGCAGCTAAATTGGGAGTCAATATTAGTTTGGCTATTCCGGATGGTTATAGGCCCGGAAAAAAATATGTTAATATGGCTAAAAAAGATGCTTTGATTTCAGGCAGTAAAATAGAATTTTTTAAAAATCCTTATCTGGCAGTAAAAGATGCGGATGTGGTTTATACTGATGTGTGGACATCAATGGGTAAAGAAAAAGAAAGAAAAAAAAGGATAAAGCATTTTAAAAATTATCAGGTTAACCGGAAATTACTTGATAAAGCACATAAAGATTTCATTGTGATGCATTGTTTACCGGCTCATCGTGGAGAAGAAATTACCGGTGAAGTGATAGATGGTTTGCATTCCGTGGTTTTTGATCAGGCAGAAAACAGATTGCACGTGCAGAAAGCGATTTTAACTTTATTAATGAAAGAAAAAGTTAAAAAAGGGAAATAATCTATTGCTATTGAATTAAGGATACTGTTCAGCAGTTACTGTTACAGTAATTGTCTGTTGGGTAGTTAAACTCGTACTGGTTGGTGATTCAAATCTGAACCATAAATATCTGTCTTCACTGGGTGGCACATTATATCCTTTAGCCCCTTCCCCTTCGTCATCTTTGCTGAAATCTCCGGTAGAGCATATCCGTTGAGTAGTTTCCACTGCATCGGAAAAACTTCCCCCAATATCAAAATGGCTGGTTTGTGCTGTAGCCGTCTGGAAATTGCCGCACATACGGAATTCTTCCGCTCCGGGTGCAGTATCAGTAACAGTCGTCCAGCCGGTAGGGGCTGCCAGCTGTAAG
>JAUVLC010000081.1 GCA_030595925.1 Clostridia bacterium
AAATCCCCCCAACCCCCTTTTTCAAAGGGGGAGATAATATCATATCCTTTTTCAAGGGGGGGGGAGGCAATTACTTTTAACAAAAAGCTTTGCAATTGTTACAGATATAAATGAATTAACTGAATATTTTTGACAATACCACAAAAAGGAGGAGGAGGAATGATGAAAAAAATAATTGTCTGGTTTTGTTTTTTACTTTTTCCCGGGATTGTTTTTTCAGCCGATGTTCGTACTTCTTTGATGCCGCAGGATTTTGAGTATTCTCTTGAACTTAACGGAGCAATAACCAAAGACAATATTTATCAGATTCATTTGGGAAATGGTGTGTTGGAAAAATGTACTCCCGGTTGCAAGGATATCAGATTATTTGATTCAAAGGATAATGAAGTTCCGTATGTTATTTTGGATTATAATTATATCTCGGAAAAAGATAAGATGCACAGACTGAAAATCACAAAATACCGTTATGACGAAAATTCCGCAGTGATTACCCTTTCTACTTTAAAGAAAGAAAATAAAGAAAAAAACATTCAAATTAATGCTATTTATCTTGATATAGGGGATAATGATTTTAATAAAAAAGTAAAAATAAGCGGAAGTAATGATGGAAAAAAGTGGGTGTTGGTAAAAAGAGATACCATATATGATTTTTCTTCCCAGGTTAATTTACGAAAAACAGAAGTAGAATTTGAAAGCGTAAGTTATCCTTATTATCTAATTACTCTTACTGATGAGAAAATGCAAAAAGACAGTCAGCAATCCATAAAATTAAAATATGACCAGCTTGAATTTAGTGTGGATAACATGGAGAATAAAAAATTACATATAAACTCTGTTATCGGTAAATTTAAAACAGAAAAAAACAAAAACATTGTTTATGATAAAAAAATTTTTACCGGTAGTACCGCCACACTTGATAAAAACGGGGATACGGTTATCGAAATAGAAGCCGGATTACCGGTGAAAAAAATATATTTTGATATAAGCAATGCATATTACTATCGTAAGGTAAGAGTGTATTGTAGTGATACAGGTGATACTGATTCTTATAAGTTGCTAAATAAAGGAGTGATCTATACTTTTACTTTATTCAATGTAACTGATGTAAAAAACTATGTTTGTTTATCATCGCCAAAATATAATTTTTATAAATTGGTTATAGAAAACAAAAATAATCCTCCTCTGGATATTAAAAGCATCACTTTTAAATGGATTCAAAAAAACCTTTATTTTGTTGCGCTCAATAACGATACGCAGCATTTTTTATGCTTTGGTAATAAAAATACAGATAAACCGGAGTATGATTTATCCAGATTTATCCATAAAAATAATTGGTACAAACAGGACTATACGAAACTTGAGGGATCTGATATCTCAGGCAATAAGAATTTTGTTTCCCGTTTGGGAAAAGACAAAAAAGCACAAATTGAAAAAATCATACTTATGACCGTAGTAATATTTTTGGTTTTAGGAATTAGTTTTTTTCTTTATTCATTAATGAAAAAAGCTCAGGGCACTAAGAAATGAAAAAAATCAATAAATTACTCTTGTTCTTAGTATTTATTGAACTAAGTTTCTTTGTTTCTTTTTCTGTGGCAGTAAAATCAATATCCCCGGCTAAGAAAGAGATTAAGGGGAAGATAGAGCAAGTAAAGAGAGAGATTAAACCGCTTGATTTCTCCCGGAAACCGGTATTTTCCTCTGCAATGACTGCTTACTTTCAATATTATGGTATCCATTTTGAAAATGTTAATCATTTTTTTGGTTCATTTAATTCCTGTGGAAAACTAATTGTTTCGCATGTTTTTATTCCTGATAATCCAAAAGGGACTGTTTTTTTAGTACATGGATATTATGATCATACGGGGATGCTGAAAAATCTGATTCGTTTTTGTTTAAACAAACAATTCGCAGTTGCGGTTTATGATTTACCCGGACATGGGCTTTCCGGTGGTAAAGGTGTTACAATTAATGATTTTTCTGAGTATGTTACAGTTTTAGATGATTTTATTAGGATTTGTCAAAATCATTTGCCGAAGCCCTTTCATTCAATTAGTCATAGTACCGGTAGTGCCATTGTCTTTGATTATATGAATAATACCTCAAATCAGGTTTTTACGAGGATTATTTTTTTGGCCCCTCTTGTACGTAGTTCATACTGGAAATTGTCGAAAGTTGGTTATTTCTTAGTTAGAATCTTTTGTGAAAATGTTCCCAGAAAATTTAATGATAATTCGTCTGATAATGTTTTTCTTGAATTTGTGAAAAAAGATCCACTGCAAAGCAAATATGTTTCTTTGAAATTTGTGGGGGCACTTTTTATGTGGAATAAACGAATAAAAGATTACTCAATAATCACCAAAGCTGTTTTAGTGATTCAAGGGAATTTAGACAAAGTTGTTGATTGGAAATATAATATTCGATTTTTAAAGAAAAAAATAAAACCGGTAAACATAAAGTTAATTAATAATGCCAGGCATCATTTAGTGAATGAGAATAAAGCAATACGCTCTAAGGTTTTTAGTATTATAGATGAATATTTTATTTCTTCCGACCATTTTTAAGGCTGCTTTCTTTTCTCTTGACAGAATAGATATTTTTATGCTTTAATATACCAAATAAAATTGAATGGGAGGGGTAAAAGTGGTAATAAAAGACATTTTGGATGGGTTAGTCCGCACACCGGGAATGGAAGGAGCAGTATTGGTAAGCAAAGATGGGTTTGTTATTGATAGTGCGACTAATAAAGATATGGATACAGAGGAAATAGGTGCTGTTTTTGCCGGGGCTACCGGGCCTTCGGAAATTATAGGGGAACAATTAGCGATGGGGAATTTTGTTCAGTCAATGTTAGAATATGAAAAGGGAATGATTGTTGTTCTTTTAATAAAAGAATCTTTTTTAGCGGTAATAGCCGGAAGTAATGCTAATTTGGGGTTGGTAAGAATTAGCACGAAAAGAGCAAAAGTAGAATTAGAAAAATTAGTATAAATATAAATTTAAATTTCATCGAAAATAATAGAAAAATAATTGTAATAGATAATTATTTTATTGTATTCGGGTAAAGAGGTGGAAGATGAAAAAAATACATCCTAAGTATGAAGAAACAGTTGTAACGTGTGTTTGCGGTCATAGTTTTAAGACCAAGTCTACGAGCAAAAAAATCCATTTGGATATTTGTTCCTATTGTCATCCTTTTTATACAGGACAACAGAAATTTATAGATACGGCAGGACGGGTGGAGAAATTTAAAACCCGTTATAAGAAAACAGAGGGGAAAACAGTAAGGAAAAAAGTAAAAAAAGCTGTTAAAAAAGTTAAAGGAGAAATAAAAGTTAAAAAAGAGGCAAAAATAGCTAAAGGAACAAAAGAAACTAAAGAACCCAAAAAGACAAAGAAAGCAAAAGAAACAAAAGAGAGTAAGTAGGGTGACTATTTTGTAGGAAAGGGAGCAGAACATGTTTTGTGTTCTGCTTTTTTTATATAAAATTCAGCCAATTTATAAATAAGGAAGAGAGCGAATATGAGTAAAAAAGAAAAGATTACTGTCGGAGGGCAGGCGGTTATTGAAGGGGTAATGATGCGGTCTCCTCACTTTTATGCAGTAGCTTTGCGTCGCAGCAATGGGGAAATAACAGTGGATAAAAAGCCTATAAAATCTCTTGCCCAAAAATGGCCGTTTTTAAAGTTACCTTTATTACGCGGGATAGTGGTATTAATAGAGTCTTTAGTTATTGGAATTAAAACACTTACTTATTCTGCAGACGTTTTTGCCGGGGATACGGAAGGGGAGGAGGGAAATGAAACGTCGTTAAAAGATAACAACACGAAAAAAGATAAAAAAAATACTTTATCTCCCTTTGTATTAATTTTGACTATTTTATTCTCTCTTTCATTTGGGATTTTCATTTTTATTATATTACCTTTAATGATTGCCCAATATTTGAAAATGAATGTCTTCGAATTTGAAAGCAAGATTGCTTTTAATTTAATTGATGGGGTTGTGAGAATTAGTGTTTTTTTAATTTATGTGATAGTTATTTCTTTTATGAAAGACATACACAGGGTGTTTCAATATCATGGGGCAGAGCATAAGGCTGTTTATACTTATGAGGCAAAAGAGGAGTTGGCAGTGGAAAATGCAAGAAAATTTTCTACGCTTCATCCTCGTTGTGGAACAGCTTTTTTAGTTATCGTAATGGTAATGAGTATTTTTATTTTTTCTTTGTTTACACCCGCTTCTTTTTTGGAAAAATTATTACTTAGATTAAGCTTAATTCCCTTTATTGCCGGTATTTCTTATGAAATTATTAAGTATTCGTTTAAAGCAAGGTCTAATCCCCTGATAAAAATTCTTATACTTCCCGGACTCTTTTTACAAAAAATAACTACTTCTATTCCTGATGATGGCCAAATAGAGGTAGCTTTAGCGGCCTTGAATGAAGTTTTAAATGCAGAGCAGGTTAGTTATAAACAGGATTAGAGAGGGAAGGATTATAATGAAAAAATTAGAGGTAATGGAAGAACGCTATAAGGAGTTAGAGCGTAACTTAGCCAATCCGGATATTATTGCTCAGCCTCAGAAATTTAAGGAATATGCCAAAGAATATGCCCGGCTTTCTAAAATTGTTTTAAAGATTCAGGAATATAGGAAAATCTGTAAGAATATTAGTGATACTGAAGAAATGCTGTGTATGGAAAGTGATGAAGAAATGAAAGAGTTAGCGCAAAAAGAGACACAAGAGTTAAAGGAAGCTTTTAAAAAAACGGAAAGAGAATTAAATCTTTTGTTAATTCCTAAGGAACCTTACGACAGCAAGAATATTATTATGGAAATCAGGGCGGGAACAGGAGGGGATGAGGCTTGTCTTTTTGCCGGCGATTTGTTTCGTATGTATAATCGATATGCAGAGCGAAAGGGATGGTCTATAGAGGTTTTAGATAGTCATGCGACAGAGTTAAAAGGGTTTAAAGAAGTAATTTTTTCTATTCAGGGAAAGGATGTTTATCAGCATCTTAAGTATGAACGGGGAATACATCGGGTACAGCGTGTTCCTTTGACTGAATCGGGAGGAAGAATTCATACCTCGGCAGTTAGTGTAGCTATTTTACCTGAAGCTGAAGAAGTAGAATTAGACATAAAACCTAAAGATCTTAAAATTGACACTTTTTGTTCTTCTGCTCCGGGAGGACAGCATGTTAATAAAACCTCTTCGGCGATAAGAATTACTCATATTTCTACGGGCATAATATCGCAATGTCAGGATGAACGTTCTCAATATAAAAATAAAATAAAAGCTATGAAAATTCTACGAGCCCGAATATTGGAAGGAATGAGGGATAAACACGAGCAGGAAATAGCACAAAAGAGAAAAAGTCAAGTAGGAAGTGGAGATAGAAGTGAAAAAATTCGTACGTATAATTTTCCCCAGGATAGAATTACCGACCATCGTATCGGATTAACAATGCGTAATTTGATCAATGTTTTGGATGGAAATTTAGATTCAATAATTCATGCTCTTTTTGAGGCACAGCAAAAGGAGTTTAATGAGGAATTAACATTATGAGTTTAGCAGAAGTAAAAACTGAAGGGAAATCAGAGACAGAAAAGAAATGGACTGTTTCCGATGTTTTAAAATGGACTACTCAATATTTTAATAATAATAATATTAGTGAGTCGCGTTTAGATGCTGAAGTTTTATTGTCTTATGTCCTGGATTTGGAACGGCTAAAACTTTATTTAGAGTTTAACCGTATTTTAGGTAAAGAAGAATTAAGTGCTTATAAAGGTTTGATTAAAAAAAGATTGGATTTTATTCCTGTAGCTTATTTGGTTGGACAAAAAGAATTTATGGGGTTGGGTTTTTTTATAAATAAACATGTTTTAATTCCCCGTCCGGAAACAGAATTGTTGGTAGAAACAGTTATTAATAAAATTAAAGAAAATTTTCCTTTTAGTGTTAAGGAAAAAACGGAAAAGGGTAAATTGGTTAAAGAATCAATTCCACAAATAATAGATTTAGGAGTTGGTTGTGGAAATATTGCAGTCAGTATAGCTAAGTATGTTAAAGATTGTAAAATTTATGCTATAGATGTAAGCCAGAAATGTTTGGAAGTAGCTTTTCATAATAGTAAAGCATATAAAATTGAAGATAAAATCACTTTTCTTTTAGGTAGTTTGTTTTACTCCCTGGAAGGATATAATTTGAAAGGAAAAATAGATTTTATTGTTTCTAATCCTCCTTATGTAAAAACTACAGAATTTGATAGTTTACCTCCGGAAGTCAGGCAAGAACCTTATATTGCTTTAAATGGGGGGAAAGATGGTCTGGATTTTTATCGTCAAATTCTTTCCCAGTCATTAATTTATCTCAAAGAAGAAGGATATTTGATTTTAGAAATAGGGGATGGGCAAAAGGAAGAGATTGTTGATTTAATGAAGAAGAAAGGGTTTTGTTCCATTGAGGTGTTTAGTGATTATTCCGGAATAGAGAGAATAATATTGGCACAAAAAAGCACATTAAAAGAAAAAGAAATCAAATTTTTAAATAAAAACAGGAAGCATTAAAACAAAAATGGATAAAATAATTATTAATGGGGGAAAAAGATTAGAAGGGACAATAAAAATAAGTGGTTCTAAAAATGCTTCTTTACCGATTTTAATGGCGACTTTATTAACTGATAAATTGTGTTCTTTTGCTTGTGTGCCTTATTTGTACGATGTAAAGACTATTATTTCTTTGCTGACACATTTAGGAAAAACAATAAAAAGAGAGGATGATCGGGTTTGGGTATCTTCTTCAGGGAATATTTGTCTGGAAGCACCGTATGATTTAGTCTGTAAAATGAGAGCATCTGTTTTAGTAATGGGGCCGCTTTTAGCCCGTTATGGAAAAGTCAAGGTTTCTTTGCCCGGGGGGTGTGCTATAGGATCCCGGCCGATAAACTTACATTTGGACGGTTTTAAAAAATTAGGTGCAGAAATAAGTATTCGTAAAGGGTTTATTCATTTATCGGCTAAAAGAGGACTTAAAGGAGAAAAAATATTTTTGGATTTTCCCAGTGTTGGGGCAACGGAAAATTTAATGATGGCTGCTGTTTTGGCTAAAGGAAGTACCGTTTTAGAAAATGTAGCCTGTGAACCGGAAATTGTAGATTTAGCTTCTTTTTTAAACAAAATGGGGGCGAGAATTTTTAATGCAGGAACAAATATTATAGAAATTCATGGGGTAAAAGAGTTAAAAGGAGCTGAGCATTCGGTAATTCCCGATAGAATTGAAACCGGTACATATTTGCTTGCAGTAGCACTTACGCGGGGGAAGGCAAAGATATTAAATGTAAATCTTACACATTTAGAGATAGTGATAGCAAAGATGAAGGAAGCGGGGGTAGAAATAAGATTTGATGATAGTACAATGGAAGTAAGTGCGTCTGAAAACTTGAAGCCGGTGGATATTAATACATCCCCTTATCCGGGTTTTCCTACGGATATGCAGGCACAGTGGATGGCTTTTATGAGTGTCATCCCGGGTGAAAGTATTATTTATGAAACGGTTTTTGAGAATAGGTTTATGCATGTAGCGGAATTGCAACGCATGGGTGCTAATATTAGAGTTAAAGGGGATTTAGCGGTAATTAATGGGGTAGATAAATTAAGCGGGGTTCCGGTGAAAGCTACTGACTTACGTGCTTCGGCCGCTCTGGTTTTAGCCGGGTTGGTTGCCGAGGGAGAAACATCTATTGCTGATATTTACCATTTGGACAGGGGATATGAATCAATAGAAAAAAAATTGGGGCAATTAGGTGCGGAAATAAGGAGAGAGAGTTAAAAGACAAAAGACAGTCCATCGTCCACAGTCGATAGTCCATAGATAAAAAAGAAACGAAAGTCCATGGTCGACAGTCCATAGATAACGGACAAAAGGAAAATACTAAATACTAAATTCGAAATACTAAACAAATTCAAAATACAAAATTCAAAACAAAGACAACAGAAAAGACAAAAACAAAAAATAGATGACAGACAACAGATAAAAGGCAAAAAAAAGACAGGTACAAAGACTGAAACTACAGTTTACAGATGACAGATAAAAGATAAAGATAAAGATAAAGATAAAGATAAAAACAAAAGAGGAAATATCCGCCTTACTAACTGGCGGACTGTCGCTCTGCTCCAGCAAAATAAATACTATAACAGTTATTCCCCCATTGAAAAAGTGGGTTAGGGGGATTTAGACAAAAGACTATGAATGGCTCGTGGCAAAAGACAAAAACAAAGATAAAGACAAAAAAATAAAATTTAAAGAGTGTTTTTTTATGAACAAGGTAGAAAAACAAGTTCAAAAAATTATTGAAGAGGTAAAAATAAAAGGAGACAAAGCAATTTGTTTTTACACTCAAAAATTTGATAAGGTAAAATTGCGTCCGGAAATGTTATTAGTGAAAAAGAAGGAAATTGAGGATGCTTATAAACAGGTTGATGAAGACCTTATCACAGTATTGAAAAAAGCCAGGTTGAACATTGAAAAATTTCATAAAAGGCAAAGAATAAAAAGTTGGTACAACAGTGAAAAAGGAATTCTTTTAGGGGATATCTGGCAACCATTGGAAAAAGTAGGGGTATATATTCCCGGGGGAAAATATGCTTATCCCTCATGTGTGTTAATGAATGTTTTACCGGCGAAGGTTGCCGGTGTTTCTCAGGTAATTATGGTTTCTCCTCCGGGCAATTTAACTCCGGCGGTGTTGGTTGCCGCAGATATTTGTGGTGTAGACCGGATTTATCGGGTTGGTGGGGTTCCGGCGGTTGCTGCCCTTGCTTATGGTACGGATACTTTACCTCGGGTAGATAAAATTGTAGGCCCGGGAAATATTTATGTAACCTGTGCTAAAAAAATGCTTTTTGGCGAAGTGGGAATTGATATGTTAGCCGGGCCCAGCGAGATAATGATTCTTGCCGACCAATCATCAAATTGTGATTATATAATTTCAGATTTTTTAGCTCAATTGGAACATGACCGAAATGCCAAAGCAGGTTTAGTTACTACTTCTGCATATTTAATTAAAAAAGTACAAACTAAAATTGGAAAAATAAAAAATAGGTTTAATCTGAAACAAATTAATTTTTTTAAAGTAAAAGATTTAAATGAGGCAATTGAAATTATTAATCAGGAAGCCCCTGAACATTTGGAAATTTTAACTAAGAATCCGGAAAAGATGTTGCTTAAAATAAAAAATGCAGGAGCAATCTTTTTAGGAGAATATTCCCCGGTAGCTTTGGGAGATTATTTTGCAGGTCCTTCTCATACCCTTCCTACAGGGAAGACAGCAAGGTTTTCTTCAGGGCTTTCGGTCTATGATTTTATGAAGAGAACCAGCCTTATTTTTTATAGTAAAGAAGCATTAAAAAAATGTAGCGCTGATATTCTCAAATTGGCGGAAATGGAAGGATTGAAAGAGCATATGAATTCTGTGAAGGAAAGACTTGTTGGTTCTGGGGAGGAAATTAGTTTGAAAACAAAGCAAGCAAAGGGAGGGAATGGTGAGCAAAACAAAAACAAAAAGATTGGCAGAAATAAAAAGAGTAACTAAAGAAACCCGGATAAATTTAATTTTGAATCTGGATGGGGAAGGAAAATACAGGATAAAGACACCTGTACCCTTTTTCAATCATATGTTGGAATTGTTCACTAAACATGGTTTGTTTGATTTACAGATTAAGGCATTTGGTGATACTGAAGTGGATGACCATCATACGGTAGAAGATATTGGGATAGCGTTGGGAGAGTCGTTATTAAAAGCGTTGGGAGGCAAAAAAGGGATTGAGCGTTTTGCTTCCTCTTTTGTACCGATGGATGAGGTTTTGGTTCAGGTGGTGATAGATATTAGCGGAAGGCCGGGATGTGAAATAGATTGTTTGAGAGATTTTTATAAAGCAGAAGATATACAAATTATTAAATTCGATCCTCAATTAATAGAGGAATTTTTTAAAGCTTTTTGTGTTAATGCGAGGATTACTTTGCATATTAGAATAATCAGGTCAGGGAATAATATGCATCATTTAATTGAGGCTATATTTAAAGCTTTTGGCCGGTCATTGTCTAAAGCGGTTGCCTCTAATCCTAAAATAAAAGGAATTCCTTCGACAAAAGGGAAGCTTTAAATAGAAGAAATAAATTATTAAAAAAGGGGAAAAGCGTTTATGCAGATTATTCCGGCAGTAGATTTGAGAAAAGGACAATGTGTTCGTTTGACTCAGGGAAAGTTGGAAAATGAAACTGTATTTTCTAAAGACCCTTGTTTCATGGCTAATCTTTGGCAGGTCAAAGGGGCAAAGCGGTTACATGTGGTGGACTTAGATGGGGCATTTACCGGTGTAATGCAAAATTTAAAGGTTATTAAAGAAATAAGAAAGAAGATTAGTATTCCGATGCAGGTAGGAGGGGGAATAAGGGATTTAAAAACAATTAAAAAAGTTTTGTCCATGGGAGTGGATAAGGTGATTTTAGGAACGGTAACAATTTCTAATCCTGATCTGGTAAAAAAAAGCGTTGCTGAATTTGGAAAAAAAATTATTGTTAGTGTCGATTCTCAGGATGGAAAAGTAGCAATTGGCGGATGGAAGGATGTAACGACTCAATCAGCTTTTTCTTTAACAGAGCAGCTAATACAGGCAGGGGTTTCAGAAATAATTTTTACTGATGTGACTAAAGACGGAACATTGGAAGGGCCAAATATTAAGGTTATAAAAAAGATGCTGCAGAAATTAAGAGCGAATGTTTCTATAATTATTGCCGGGGGAATGGCAAAATTAGAAGATGTAAGAAAAATAAAGAAAATGGAAAACCTTGGAGTAACGGGAGTAATTATTGGAAAAGCTCTTTATACTGAAGACATAAAAATAGAAGAGGCAATAAAGATAGCAGAGGGGAAAGAGTTTAAAAAGTAAATTGATTAAAGACAGTCCATAGTCCACAGTCGATAGTCCATAGATTACAGATAACAGACAACAAAAGATAGACGACAGTTAAAAGACAAAAGATAAAAAAAATTGGGATTTTGAAGTTTGAAGTTGGGAATTTGCCTGATTGTCCGCCAATTTTTAAGGCGGTAAGTTGGAAATTGGGAGTTTGAACGGGAAAAATAAAGGCAAAACATGTTTCTCTCTAGACGCATAATTTTACCCTATGGGCACGCAAAAACAAGCTAAAAATGAAAAACTCGCGTTGCTC
>JAUVLC010000190.1 GCA_030595925.1 Clostridia bacterium
ATTATTAGCTTTCCACCAGAAGAATTCGCAAAAGCACAGATATCTTTACCTATTGAACTGTTTATAGATTCTTTTAATTCGATTGTATACCCTTCTCCGGTTTTTATTATGTCTAATAATTCTGAGTATTCCATTTTATACCTCACTCTTGCTTACATCCACCTTACCGGTAACAAGATAATGGATTAAAGACTTTTTATATTCTTCTAAAAGTTTGATTTTCTTTTCTATGAGTTTTATGGTTTTGTCTATTTTTGCGGTTTTTTTGTCCAAATATCCTGCGATTTGTTTTTGCTTTTCAATGGAGTATAAAATAAATGGTGTGCTTAAAAACGCATCGTGGTTTAAATCAGGTATTGTAGTAACTCCTGCTTTCAATAACAGCACTTTTTTGATAGAGTCCATCTTTAAATAATATACTAGATAATCTCGATCTATCTTAGAATTATAATTTACTTTAAAGAAATTGTTATGAAATACCCCCTCTTGATTTGTAATTACTTCTCCAGTTGCACCTGTTCTTGCCAATAACACATCTTCTTTTTTACAAATGACACTTCTAGGCGGGTTTGGGATGTATTCTTTAACACCGTCCTCATCAGCATGGATATATTTTATTGTTATATATATCTTTGATTTTTCGTCTGGTTCTGAGAGCCTTTCGTCTTCTGGGAATTGTAATCCTTGATTAACATAACAGACCCTTCTAAAAGGCATAATTTTAGCATCTCCAGGAATCTCTCCAATCCACTCAATCCCGAAATCCTTTAATTTTACATTCGGGTCAAGCCCCTTAGTCACAGCATGATTTATCAGGGCGGTTCGCTTTTCTTTCAGAAGTGCGATTAATTGCTTGTCTTTCTCAATCAGGGCATCATTTTTTGCGGTTTTTTTGTCTAAAAAGTTTGCTATGGTGGTTTGGTCGGGAAGTGGTGGAATGGCTATTCGCATATTTGCATATTTTTGCCCATTAAAGTTTCCTATAGTGGTCTGAATAGTTTCTAATTCTATCTGAGCATAAAATGATTTTGAGTTAGTAAAATAATATAAAAATCTTCCGTTATTTGATTTATTAACTACAAATCTAACCAAATAACCTGCGAATAAACATCTCTCATATTTCTCCTTATCAAAATATAGTGATGTTCCTATAGAACCACTTCTTGCGACTAATACATCACCAGTATTTAATAAATATTCTTTATTTGTTTTATTTTCTGGTAAATAAACACCATTTTCAATCAAGTTTCCATTTTCAGTTATATCGGTTATTCTCAGGAAACGGACACCATCATCAACATAATTATCCGAAGGTTCATTTAATCCGTATTCTGCACCTTTAAAACATAAATGTTTAATCTTCCTTACTTCCCACCCCTCCGGAATCTCACCAATCCATTGTATTCCGGAATTCTTGTATTTTGGATAAGGTTTGAGTTTCATATTAAAGCCACCTATTTAATGTAGTGCTTTGCTCAGCTAACTTAAAATTAAAACTGTCTAGATGATAAAATTCATCTTTTCTCAAAGAAGAATCTTTACCAAATAAATCTCTAACTTTTTGTATCTTATTTTTAGGAAAGAAACTAACCCTTAAAATTGAACTATCAAAATATTTCTGTCTGAGGTTATTCAGCAAATGTCTAATTTTTCTGGCAATTTCGTCTTTCTTTTTCGAATTAGAAATTCTAAAAATATTGTGCCTAATAGCACCAATAATTAAATCAATTAATTGAATAAAATGGGATTCATCAGGATAATTTTCTTCCGCTTTATGGTCTGAGTTAACAAAAATAATCTTGTTCGGAAATTCAATATTTTTTGAACTTTCATAACTTAATTTTTCAAGATTTCTATAATTAAAAAAATAATGCCTCTCTAATTCATTCTTTTTGTCATAAAAAATATTTTTGATAATCATTTTATCATATTTCCAAAAATATGCTTTTAATCCATAATCAATTACTGTTCTAAAAAACTTATTATATATATTCGCTTTTTTGCTTTCATCTCCAAAGAAAGAGGAATCTAAGTTATTAAAGTCTATGCACAGTACATTTGCAAAAATTGTTTTTTTATTGTTAGAAAATTGTTTTAACCAAGATTTTGATATTTTAATAAGTGAATTATTTATTCTACTATCTCGGATATCTGTAAAATGAATTTCAACATTATCCATATTGTGCCATTCTTCTTTACATTCGTCTTTGATGGGACAAGAATCAAACTTGTTATACCTCTTATTATTATTTTCATTAAAACATCTTACATTGAGAAGCTGAGCAAAAATTGTTTTTTTATTATTTGATGGGACAAACAAAGCGCCCATAGTAATATAATTAGAATTTAGTTCGGGTTCTATCTCATCAACATAAATTTCCAGTTCAATTTTACTTTCTTTAGCAAACATGTTAAATACCTTCTTTCAAAAGCCCTTGGATTTCAACAATAACCTCTTTTATATCCTTTTCAATCTTTTCCAGAGGTCTTGGAGGCTTATACTCATAAAAATATTTTGTAAAATTAATCTCATAGCCAACCTTGTCTTTTTTCCGGTCCATCCATGCATCAGGATAATATGGCTTAACCTCTTTTTCAAAATACTCTTCAATATCCTGCTTCAAAGGAATCTTCTCAGAATCTCTTAAATTAGGGTCTGGCAACTTATTGCCTTTTTTATCCAGAACATAATCAGCAGAATCGTCATGCTCGGATAAAG
>JAUVLC010000002.1 GCA_030595925.1 Clostridia bacterium
ATCCCCGCACTCGGCTTTAGGATTACAAAACATTTCACTGCGACAATCAGTTACCCTCTTTCGTCTCGTTTCATAAAACATTTTGCAATACTAAATCAGGATTATTCCCACCCTATTAAATACGCCTTCCATCTAAAAAGACGAACTCTTCTGTTTGATAGTGTAAGATATTCTTCTGACATTACGTGAGTGTGTCATAATCCCTTTTCTAAAAATTATCCCACTAAATATTACACTAACAGAAAGGAATAATTGTTTTTAAAAATTATATGAGTTTATATGTTAACCATAACAAAGAAAAGGTTGACAAAAATGATTTAATAATTTAAAATATTGCAGGAAATAAAACAAAAAAACAAAGGGGGAAAAATGGTTAGTCAATCTCTAAATCAGGTATGGTCAGCAGGAAAAAAAGAAATAATTTTAGATAAAAAGGTATGTGCAATAATCGGAGTAGGCGGGTTTATTATTGCTACGGCATTAGCTGCTTATGCTAAAATTTATTTACCCTTTACTCCTGTTCCCATAACGTTGCAAACCCTTTTTGTCTTACTTTCCGGAGCGGTATTAGGTAAAAAATTAGGTGGAATATCGCAGTTGGGGTATTTGACGTTAGGTGCGGTAGGATTACCCGTTTTTACCGGTGCGGGAGGAATAGGATATTTTTTTGGTCCAACAGGAGGATATTTAATCGGATTCTTATTAGCTTCCTGGGTAATAGGTAAAATGCTGGAAGAAGAAAAAAGATTCCCATGGGTAATTTTATCTTTTTTTACCGGAACAGTAATTATTTATTTGTTAGGCATGGTGCATTTATCAGTAGTAATGAGAATAGGAATGGGGAAGGCTTTTGCTTTAGGGGTAGCACCTTTTATTCCCGGAGGCCTTTTAAAAATAATTTTTGCCGGTTTGTTATATAATAGATATAAAGCAAGATTTAAAGCAATTTTTAAGTGAAAAAAATTGCCTTTTGCGGAATAGTTGGGTATTTTATTTTTATGCCCTTTTGGTTATGGGGGGAAAGCGTTTACTTAAATACAGTACGGTTGGGAAGTTCTTTCCCCGGGAGTTTTGTTCAAGGGTCTCCCTATGTAGAAATTATCGACCAAAAAGAAATAGAAACATTACCAATTACTTCTATCGGTCAGCTGCTTGATTATACCCTGGGTGTAGATATGAGCAGGCGTAATCCCTGGGGAATGCAGGCAGATATTAATATAAGAGGATGTACTTTTCAACAAGTTTTGGTTCTTATTAATGGAGTAAGAGTCAACGATCCACAAACCGCTCACCACAATATGGATTTTCCCATAACTATAAATGATATAGAAAGAGTTGAAATTTTATATGGTGCAGGCTCTTGTCTTTACGGCGCAGATGCTTTCGGAGGAGTGATTAATCTGATAACTAAAAGGCCGCAGGGAGATGAATTTTTAAAAAGTATTCAAATAGGTTTTAGTGAATATAATACCGGGAATGTTTCTTTTTCTTTAAAGCAAGGTGGAAAATTCAGTAAAAGAATTTCTTTTCAAAAAATGAAATCTGATGGGTTTCGATACGACACGGATTTTGATAATAATAACTTTTTTAGCAGTTTTGTCTGGAATATGTTTAGCCCCGGGTCTGATCTTCAGCGAGGAAAAATTTCCCTGGATTTAGGATTTATGGATAAGGAATTCGGAGCTTATGATTTTTATACACCGGGAATGAATTTTCCTTCCAAAGAATGGACAAAAACTTACCTGTCTATTATTAAGGGATCTTACAGAATTAATAAAACAATAATGATTGATTCTAATTTCTCTTTTCGCTGTCATGAGGATAAATACATATTAGATATAAACAACCCTTCCTGGTATGTTAATGAACATACATCTTCTACTTGCGGAGGCGGTTTGCAGTCTAAGTTTTTCCTTAAAGGGGCAGGGAATTTAGCTGTGGGAGGGGAAATAAATAGCGAAGAGATAGACAGTACCTCTTTAGGAGAACATAGTCGCTTGAGGAAAGCAGTTTTTGCTGAATATTTGCTGCCGGGACCTATTTGGAAAATGGATTTTAATACCGGTTTACGTCTTGATTCTTCTGACTGGGGACAGATGTTATCTCCCCAATTAGGTATTGGGTGGAGGGTTGTGCCTTTTTGTGGAGTGCATATGTCGGTTAGCCGTGCTTTTCGTATTCCTTCTTTTACAGAACTTTATTACCAAAGTCCGGTAAATAGCGGTAATGTTAATCTTAACCCGGAGGAAAATGTGTCGTATCAATTAAAAGTGGATTTTTCAAGTAAAAATCAAGATAAAACAGGGATTATTTTTTTTAGAAAGGAAGAAAAAAATCTTATTGACTGGATAAAAAATGATGAAAATCAAACTCAATGGTCTGCGGAAAATATAGGGAAAGTCGATTTTAACGGATTAGAAATTTTTTTAAAGAAAAAAATAAATAAAAACATAAGTACGCAGTTAGGATATACTTATGTTGATTCTATATTAAAAAAGGATGATTACATTTCTAAATATGGATTGAAATATAGCAAACATCAAATTTCCTGCAAAATAAATCATTTTTTATATAGGGGAATTAATCATGTATGGTGTGGGGTTTATAAACAAAAAGAAGATAGGGATTTTTTTATTTTAGATACGCGTCTACTCTTAACTATTAAAAAATGGAAATTGTTTTTAGATGTAAAAAATATTTTTGATGAGAAATATGAAGAAGTTATCGGTATTGGGCAACCGGGAAGATACTGGGGGAGCGGGGTAATGCTAAAATTTTAGTTCTCTGTTACCTAAGAAATTTCTTTAAATTGAGCAATAATAAGAATGATCAGCTCTTTACCCTGGGTATAGAGCCATTTCCATATTTTCTGAGTAGTGAAACAACTTACTTCAAAGAATTCTCTTATAGAAAAAAAATCTGCCATAGTCCATCCCAGGATTAAAGACAAAACAATGATATTCATTAACCATATGATTACCAGGGAAAAAAACATTCCGCCTTTTTGAAGGTCTGACTGTTCCTTTCTTAATGAAAAAAAACAAAAAGATAAATGAAATGACCATGAAAATCCGATTAAAAAGATTAATAAAGAAAAAAAAGATTTTAAGGGATAGAAAAAATTAACAGAATAATAAATAGCTAAAATTAAAAAAGTGTAAAAAGGAAAGAAGTAAGGAGCCAGGGTAATTAAGAAATTGACCCTGGTAAGCTGAACTTCTCCTCTATTTTTAAAAACCTTTAGTTTTTTTACTTTTCCGCCAAAGGCTACTGACCAGAGAGCATGGGTTAATTCATGTCCTAAAATGTATATACGAAAAGGGGTAAATACGAATGTTTGCAAAATGAGATAGGAAAGGAACCCGGTGATAAAATATATTAGCGAATAAGAACCTCCTAAAGAAAAAACCTGGGACATTAATCCGGCAACGGCTGCTAAACATACGGGAATAAGAAAAAGGCTGATTGAAAATTTTAAAAAACGCAATTGAAATCAGTTCTCCTTTGTTTTGAATAGTGTATGGATGATGATTAAGGCCAGCATTATTCCTGTTGTATCGATTAATACATCAGTGACAGAGGGACAGCGGGTGGCAACGTAATGTTGGTGTAGTTCATCGGAAACAGCAAAAAACAAAGAAAGAGTTCCTGACCAGAGGTAAGTTTTTATTTTATCCCAGGAAAAAGTGATTTTAAGTGCTCGCCAGAGAAGAATAACCAGAATAAAATATTCTATTATGTGAGCCAGTTTGCGTAAAAAGAATCCCCATTTGTAGTTAATCCCTAAATTCGGAGTAGCGGAAAGAAGATAAATTATTCCCATCCAGAGAAATACCGGCATCCAGGAGTTTATATGTGTTTTAAGTTTTTTCATTTTGTTATTTTTTTCCCATCCTTTTTTTTGTATAATAAAATTATCAAAAAAAGGGTAATAAAAAATTTATTGGTTTATAATACCTAAAATTTAAATAAAATTCAAGAGTAAATTAAAGATGTTGGTATTATTTGTTGTTAAAACCGCGAATAAAAGGACGGTTTGGTAATCCAACAGGAGTAAAAATGGATAGATTTAAGTTGAAAACAGAATATAATCCCAGGGGAGATCAACAACAAGCAATAGATTCTTTAAGTAAAGGCATCAAGCAAAAAGAAAAAAATCAAGTTCTTCTGGGGGTTACCGGTTCGGGCAAAACCTTTACCATGGCTAATGTAATTGCTAAACTTAATAAACCCACCTTAATTATTTCCCATAATAAGACATTAGCCGCACAACTCTATTCTGAATTCAGGCAGTTTTTTCCGGAAAATGCCGTGGAATATTTTGTTAGTTATTATGATTATTATCAACCCGAAGCCTATATTCCCCATAAGGATGTTTATATAGAGAAAGACTCTTCCATCAATGAAAAAATAGACCGCTTAAGACTTAGAGCGACCAGTTCTCTTCTGGAAAGAAAAGATGTGATTATTGTTGCCTCGGTTTCGTGTATTTATGGAATTGGGTCTCCTGAAGAATGGGAAGAATCTCTGATAAGTTTGCAAGAGGGAAGGATTATTATGCAGGGGGATTTGCTCAGGAGTTTGGTCGATATACAATATGAAAGAAATGAGATTAATTTTTCCAGAGGGAAATTTAGGGTAAGAGGGGATGTAATAGAGGTTTTTCCCGCTTACTTGGAGACGGCATTACGAATTGAATTTTTCGGTGATAAAATTGATAAAATTAGCGAAATAAATCCTTTAACCGGTAGAGTACTTAAAAGGAAAAATACTGCTTATATTTATCCGGCAAAACATTTTGTTACTACTGCTCCCCGCAGGGAAAAAGCTATAAAAGAAATAAGGAAAGAATTAGATGAACGATTGAAATGGTTTGACGGCCAAGGTAAACCTTTAGAAGCTGAGAGATTAAAGATGAGGACTAATAATGATATAGAAATGATGCAGGAGATAGGGGTTTGTCATGGAGTTGAAAATTATTCCCGTCACCTGTCAGGGAGAAAACCGGGACAAGCACCTGCTTGTCTGATTAATTATTTTCCTAAAGATTTTCTTTTAATTATTGATGAGTCTCATGTGGCTATTCCTCAAATAAGAGGAATGTATGCAGGAGATAGATCGCGTAAAGAAAACTTAATAAATTATGGATTTCGTCTTCCCAGTGCTTTGGATAACCGCCCTTTAAAATTTAATGAATTTGAAAAGATAACCAATCAGGTAATTTATCTTTCGGCCACTCCCGGACCTTATGAATTAGAAAAAAGTAAGGGAGAATTTATAGAACAGATCATTCGGCCTACGGGATTGGTGGATCCCATAATAACGGTAAAACCCATAGAAGGACAAATAAAGGATTTAATTTTCCAGGTAAAGCAAAGAATTGCTAAAAAACAAAGGACATTGATAACTACTCTCACTAAGAGAATGGCAGAGGATTTGAGTGATTATCTCCACCAGGAGGGATTATGTGTGAGGTATTTGCATTCGGAAATTAATGTTTTAAAACGGATAGAAATTTTACAATCATTGCGTAAAGGGGATTTTGATGTTTTGGTAGGAATAAATCTTTTAAGGGAGGGATTGGATTTACCGGAAGTTTCTTTAGTAATAGTATTGGATGCGGATAAAGAAGGGTTTTTACGAAGTGAGACTTCTTTAATTCAGGTTTGTGGTAGGGCGGCCAGGAATGTAGACGGTGAAGTAATAATGTATGCGGATTCTATAACCGGTTCGATGGAAAGGGCTATTAAGGAAACCCGGAGAAGAAGAAAAATACAAACAGAATATAATGAACAATATAATATTACTCCTCAAACTATTCAAAAAGCTATTCGGGAAGGAATAGAGGAGTATAAGAGTGAAAAACAGGAAATATCTTCTTTCGTTTTCCGGGAAGGTTTCGGATTTTTGGCTCAAAAAGAAAAGGGTCAAATTTTAAATGACTTAAAGCGGCAAATGAAAGAAGCGGCAAATGAATTGGATTTTGAATTAGCCATAATTTTAAGGGATAAAATTAATCAATTTAATAAGAAGAAAAAATAATAGGATTAGGTAATATAGTTTAAAAATTAAAAATATTGATAGGGGATTGAAAGAAAGGGTTTTCGGTAGATTCTACCATAAATTTCAGTCAACTTTTACTGGGTTTAAATTCAAGCAAAATGACAGAGATGGGGGGATAATGTCTTATTTCTCATCTATTTTCTTGACAAAAACCCATTTGTGGTATAAAATTTATTAAAATGGGAGGTTGTTGGTACGTTTGGGTGAAAAGACTGTGGTAGTTTGGAAGTCGTGTGGGAGAAAAAAGGAAATAAGAGATGGTGTTTGTTGCTGATTTTCATATACATTCCAAATATAGCCGTGCTACCAGTCCTAATATGGATTTGGAAAATTTAGCCTGGTTTGCTAAGCTGAAAGGGATTGGCTTATTAGGAACCGGTGATTTTACCCATCCGCAATGGTTGATTGACCTTAAAAAAAATCTTAAGCCTTGCGAAAATGGGGTTTTTATTTATAAAAGTGTACATTTTGTACTTACCTGTGAAGTATGTACTATTTTTTATGATAAGGGAAAAGCGAAAAAGGTTCATATTATTCTTTTTGCGCCAGGTTTTGAAGTAGTAGAAAAAATAAAGAAAGCTTTATCTAAATACGGGAATCTTGGTGCGGATGGGCGGCCTATACTTAAATTAGAGGCTAAAAATTTAGTAAAAATAGTTCTTAATATATCGGATAATTGTTTTCTTGTTCCGGCGCATATTTGGACGCCTCATTTTTCTTTATTTGGAGCCAACTCGGGATTTGATAGTATAGAAGAATGTTTCCAGGAGCAAACAAAGAATATTTATGCCCTGGAAACAGGCCTTTCTTCTGATCCGGCAATGAATCGGCGGATTTCTTATTTAGATAGATTTTCTCTTATTTCTAATTCTGACAGCCATTCCCCTTCTAAAATAGGAAGGGAAGCAAATGTGTTTGATTGCAAATTGGAATACAATGAAATTTTAAACGTTTTAAAGACAAAAGATAATAAGAAATTTTTGTATACAATAGAATTTTTTCCGGAAGAAGGCAAATATCATTTTGACGGACATAGAAAGTGTAATGTGAGAATGACTCCCCGTGAGGCACTAAATAACCAAAATCTATGCCCTGTTTGTGGAAAAAAACTAACTATTGGGGTAATGCATAGAATTGAGCAGCTTGCTGATAGAAATGCTGGGTTTTCACTTTCAAAGAAGATTCCTTTTAAGCACTTAATTCCTTTGCCGGAAGTAATTTCTCAGGCTATTAATAGAGGGATAGGAACAGTAAGTGTGGAAAAAGAATATAATAAATTAATTAATCGGATAGGTGCGGAATTTGATATTCTGATGAATGTTGACAGGGAAGAATTAGAAAAGGTTACTTTACCGAAAATTGCGGAAGGGATAATTAAGATAAGGGAGAAAGAAGTAAAAATTCTTCCCGGGTATGATGGGGTTTACGGAAAAATAAAAATTTTGTGGGACAACAAAGGAAAAGAAAAAAAACAATTATCTCTTTTTTGATTTGAGTCTGTTTTCACAGTATAAAATAGAAAAAGTATATATTTAAAGCTTATGAATTTATTAGCTGTTTATGAACGATTGCAGGGCCATTTTAAAATAAAAGATTGCTGGTGGCCACACGAAACTACTTTTGAAATAATGGTGGGAGCACTTCTTACACAGAATACAGCATGGGGAAATGTAGAAAAAGCGATAAAAAATTTAAAAACAGAAGGTCTTCTTAATATAAAGAGTTTATCAAAAATCAATCGGAAAAAATTAGAAGAAGCGATTCGTCCTTCCGGTTTCTATAAACAAAAGGCCGGATATCTTTCAGCATTTAGTAAGCATTTATATACAAAATATAAAGGTGATTTAAATGCTTTTTTTAATCGCGACACCCATATAATTCGTCGGGAACTTTTATTGTATAAAGGTGTTGGTAAAGAGACGGCGGATTCTATGCTTTTGTATGCAGGGAATAAGTTGATTTTTGTTATAGATGCTTATACTAAAAGAATGTGCTTTCGTTTGGAACTTACCGAGTTGGGTGATTATGATAAATTACAATTGTTTTTTCAGGATAACTTAAGAAATGACTTGTTTTTATATAAGCAATTTCATGCCTTAATTGTGGAATTAGGGAAAAATTTTTGTAAAAGTAATCCTTTATGTGGGAAATGTCCATTAAAAAGAAAATGTAAACAGCAGGGGATAAGCGAAAAGTTGAAGAAAAGGGAGAGCAGGGAATTATAATGATATTGAGAATAGGGGAAAGAGGAGATAAACTGCATGGTTTGAACCAAACAATAGAGAGATTAGAGTTCAAGTTAAATGCTTTGGAAAAAATCAATGAAGCGATAAATTTAAATGAACAAATAGATATTACCATAAATAAAATAATGCAGTTGTTTTTGGAGTTGTTTAATGCCGAATATATCCTGATTATTTTAACCGGGAAGAAAAAAAGCGAATTTAAAATTAGTTGTTCGGATTGGGGAGATAAAGAAAAAGAACAAAAAGAAAAACTTTTAATAAACAAAACGATTCCGGAAAAAGGTATAATAAAAGAAGTAATTGATAAGGGGATTTCAATAGCAGGAACAAGTCCTTTATCAAATGAAATGGAATTTGAAAAAGAATTAGAAGGCTGTATAGGGTTTTCCGTAAGAAATTTTCTCTGTGCTTCCTTAAAAAATAAAAACCGGAAATTGGGAGTGATTGAGATATTTAATAAAAAAGGGGAAAACTCAGATTTTTCCGAAGAAGATATGGATTTAATTAATTTTTTGTCTAATAAAATAGGTAGTGAGATAGAAAATGCCGGATTGGTTAGTGAGAGGAATCAAAAAATTTTAGAGTTGAATAGTCTTATTAGGGCAACAGAGTTGATTAATTCTACATTGGAACTTAAAGTGCTACTGGATGTAGTGATGCAATTAGCTATGAAAATGTTGAGTGCTGAGGCGGCATCGTTGCTTCTGCTTGATGAAGAAAGGCAGCAGCTTTATTTTGAATCTGCCCAGGGAGAAAAAGGAGAAAGAATAGAAAGGACATATTTGACTAGAGGAGAAGGTATTGCTGACTGGGTAGTACATGCGGGGAAAGATGCGTTAGTTCCTGATGTGAGTAAAGACCAGCGTTTTTGTAAAAAAATGGATCGTTTTTCAGGGTTTGAAACCAAATCCATTTTATGTGTTTCCTTGAAAGTAAAAAATAGAGTTATTGGAGTAACGGAGGTTATAAATAAAGTGGGAAAAGGAAGTTTTACTTCCGCGGATTTAGTGTTACTCAAGACATTGTCTTCACAGGCTGCAGTGGCTATTGAAAAAGTAAAATTATATCGGAAATTAAATAATATGGGTATAGCAGTGGTGAAGTCTTTAATGACGGCTATAGATGCTAAACATCCTTACACCCGGGGCCAATCTGAACGGGTAACGAAATATGCCTTAATTATAGCCCGGGAATTATGTTTTTCTGCGGAAGAGATGCGAAATGTACAATTGGCCGGATTGTTGCATGATATAGGAAAAATAGGAATCCCGGAAAAAATTTTGGAGAAAAATGGAAGTTTTTCAAGGGAAGAGTGGATAATAGTGAAAAAACATCCTATTCTTGGAGCGGAAATATTAAGTCCCATAAAAGAATTGAAAGATCTTATTCCTATTATTCGTCACCATCATGAGAGATTAGATGGGACAGGATATCCGGATGGATTAAAGGGAGAGAAAATTCCCTTGATTAGCAGGATTATTGCTATAGCCGATGCTTTTGATTCTATGACTTCTCCCAGGTTTCATAAAAAAGAAAAATCCGATATGGAAGCTTTACGTGAAATAAAAAATAATGAAAAATCACAATTTGACACCGGATGTGCGGAAGCGTTTATAAATGGCTATAGAAAAGAGTATATTCTTAGAGAATAAATTCGGAGGTTTTAAAATTGAAGTATAGTGTGATAAAATTACTTCTAAAATATTTAGAGCAAGAGGGAGTTAAGTATATTTTTGGCATTCCCGGAAAATTTCTAATGCCTTTTTATGATGAATTATATAATATGCGGACTATAACTCCCATATTGGCTAAACGTCATGAAGGGGCAGTGTTTATTGCTGATGGATATGCCCGGGTAAGTAAACAGATAGGGGTTTGTTGTGCTACGGCAGGAGCAGAAAGTACAAATTTACTTGCCGGAATAGGAACTTCTTATGCAGGGGCCGTTCCTTTATTCGTTTTAACTGCTTCTTCGGGTGAAAATGCCATGAAAAGAGGGCTTTTTCAGGAAGATTTTTATGATGAAATAGATGTGATGGAGATGTTTAAAACAATTACAAAATTAAGTGTTGATGTTTCGGAGGTTAATTATTTATCCCATACAATAAGGCATTGTTTAAGGGTAGCATTGAATGGGCGAAAAGGGCCGGTTCATCTTAATCTACCTTTTCCTTTAATGAAAGAAGAGGTAGAGGAAGAGATAATTCCTCCCAGTGAATATCGTTTAATGAAAAGAACATTTTTTGATCGGGAAGAAATAAAAAAAGCAACTAAGTTTATTCTTCAGGCACAGAACCCGGTTATTCTTATTGGTAATGGGGTGAATAATGCTAAGGCAAACCGAATAATTCGCAAATTTGCTGAGCGATTAGTAATTCCGGTAGCTACTACTCCTAAAGCAAAAGGGGCTTTTCCGGAAAACCATTTACTTTCTTTGGGAATTTTTGGGTCTGCCGGGACACCGATTGCCAATAAATATTTGCATTCAGGAGAAGTCGATGTTTTATTGGCTGTAGGTACAAGTTTGAATGAATTGTCGAGTTCTCATTATCGGGGAAAGCTTAATCCTACGAAGGCTTTGATTCAGATAGACATAGAACCTTATCAGATTGGCAAGAATTGTCCGACAACTGTAGGTTTGTGTGGGGATGCCCATACGCTATTGACAGAAATGATGTATCAGATTTCCCGGGATACCAACTGGAATGAATTTAAGCCTAAAATGTCAATAGATGGAATTCGTTCTTTTAAGAAAGAAAATTCTATGTTTGCTAATGAAAAAATGATATATTCGGATAGTTCTCCCGTTAAACCACAGCGATTAATGAAAGATTTGCGGGATAGTTTGCCGGATGAGGCAATTGTTTTTACTAATAGGGGGAATAGTTTGCTCTGGGCACTACAATATTTTCCTTGTTATCATCCCGGAACTTTTTTATGTAATATAGGTTTTTCTTCAAAAGGGTATGCTATAGCTGCGGCTATCGGCGGAAAAATAGCTGCTCCCCAGAAAAACGTGATTGCAATAGTAGGAGATGAAAGTTTTGGTATGAATGGAATGGAAATTGCTACTGCTGTTAATTATAATATTCCGGTGATCTGGTTAGTGCTTAATAATAGTCGGTTGGGAACTGTTTATTCCATGCAGAAATTTCAATATCAAGGGAGGTATATTGCTTCTACTTTTAAAAGATTGGATGTTGTAAAAATAGCGGAAGGGTTAGGAGCACAAGCCGTTCAGATAGAAAAACCCGGGGAGCTCAAAGAAATTATGCCTCGACTAATAGAGAGCAAAAAGCCAACGGTAATAAATGCTATTATTGATTCTGAAGAAATGCCATCGGTAGATTTGTTTTAAATGGCTCAAATTTTAATGGGTTGGACTTAACAAGCCGAAATAAAAAATAACCTGGTGCCGGAGGAGGGAGTCGAACCCTCATGTCCACAATTAGACGGCAGATTTTGAGTCTGCTGTGTCTGCCATTTCACCACTCCGGCTAAGAAAATCCATCAAAACAATCTCATTCTAATTGAATGTGTTTTAAAAGTCAATAAAAAACTTGACAAAGAAGAAAGAATGTTGTAGACTGCTATTATTGTTTTGGCTTCTAAAAAATCAAGAAAAGATGTAGAAAGAGAAATAATTGTTTTTAATAAAAAAATGATAGTTTCTCACCTTGTGCCTTTTAAATTGAGTTATCTTTTTATATGGAAGTAGGCAAAAAGGTTGTTGATTAAAAGAAAGGTATTTTAAATAAAAAGGATGGCGTGAGCCATCTTTTTTCGCCTAAAGTTTGTTTTAGTAGAATAGAACAGAGTTTCATTAATGAAATATATTTTAAAGAAATAGAGAAAAATTATTTTTTAACAGAAAGGAGTTGATTGAGAATAAAACATAAAAAAGAAAGCAAGGTTAGTAAAAATGATGATATTAAAGCAAAAAAAGTAAGGCTTATTGATGTGGACGGGAACCAATTAGGGATAATGGAGAAGGAAAAGGCACAAACTATTGCTTTAGAGAAAGAGTTGGATTTGGTACAGGTATCGATAGGAGTTGATCCTCCGGTATGTAAGTTGGTTGATTATAACAGATATAAATATGAGAGAGTAAAAAAGAAAAAACAAAACAAGAAGAAACAGAAAACTATGCAATTGAAGGAAATAAGAATTCGTCCCAGGATTGATAAGCATGATTTGGAAATAAAAGCAAAACATATTGAAAAATTCCTGGAAGGAAACGATAAAGTGAAAGTTAGTGTTATGTTTAGAGGAAGGGAATTAAAAAATGTTCAAGCAGGAAAAGAAATATTAGAAAGATTAAAAGAGAGATTTGTTAAAATAGCAACTATAGAAAGAGATGTTTGTAAAGACGGCCGGGTTTTTCATATGATTATTGTCCCAAAAAAATGATATACATAAATTAAAGAACGAAAAGGATTTTGGTAAAGGAGGAAGAAATGCCTAAGATGAAGACGCATAGTGGCGCAAAGAAAAGATTTAAGCTTACAGGAAAAGGGAAAATTAAGAGAAAAAATGCATTTGCCAGACATCTTTTAGCTCACAAGAATGCTAAACGTACGAGAAATTTAAGAAAAGCGGGAACACTTAATAAAACGGATTCGAATACCATTAAGAAACTAGTGCCGTATTTGTAAAAAAAATAATTAGACTTTAAAAAGAATTTATTTGGCTTCGTAAATAGGGAGGAAAAATGAGTAGAGTAAAAGGTGGAGTGACAACAAAAAAAAGAAAGAAAAAAATTTTTAAAATGGCTAAAGGATACCGTTTAGGAAGAAAAAATCTTTATCGACATGCAACAGAACAGGTAGATAAAAGTCTACAGTATTCTTACAGGGATAGGCGAAAAAGAAAGAGTGTTTTTCGTTCTTTATGGATTACGCGAATTAATGCAGCATCGAGGTTAAATGGTTTATCCTATAGTCAATTGATGAATGGATTAAAGAAAGCAGGGATTTGTGTTGATAGAAAAATTTTGGCTGATTTAGCCGTTTTTGATATGAATACTTTCAGTCGGTTGGCTGAAGTAGCTAAAAATCAATTAGTGATTTCCGATCCGAATTTATCTTGCCCTGCTGCTGGTTCTTCTTCATCCGATACTCTTTCTAAATCAGAAGTTAATAGTGTTGCTTAAGTAAAAGCAAAAAGAAAAGAGGATGGATTAAAGAAGATGTCCTATAGGTTTACTCCTTCACAGATTTTATTAATCGGTTTTGCCTGTGTAATTTTAATCGGGACGGTTTTGCTTTCTTTTCCTTTTTCTACTGTTTCAGGAAAGGGACAGCCGGTAATCGATGCTTTGTTTACAGCAACTTCAGCTGTTTGTGTAACGGGGTTAGTGGTTAAAGATACAGGAAGTTTTTATTCCTTGTTTGGCCAGCTTGTAATTTTATTCCTTTTACAGATAGGGGCTCTTGGTTATATGACCATGGC
Source organism: Clostridia bacterium (assembly GCA_030595925.1). Classification (GTDB taxonomy): domain Bacteria; phylum CBDUZB01; class JAGLHV01; order JAGLHV01; family JAGLHV01; genus JAGLHV01. The sequence goes on from JAUVLC010000002.1 coordinate 13,761, forward strand.
TACGATTTTAAGTTTAATAATCGGGAAAAAAATATCCTTGCGTGAAAAGGTGATAATAAAGGAATCGCTAGACCAGTTTAATTTGGGAGACTTAGTGTCTTTCGTTAAATATATTGTCAAGGTAACTTTTCTTATTGAAATGATTGGGGTTGTAATTCTGACCTGTCGCTGGATGGGGGATTTTTCGATATTAAAAGCTGTATATCTGGCAGTATTTCATTCTGTTTCCGCTTTTTGTAATGCAGGTTTTGATGTTTTTGGTGGAATATCAGGTCCTTTTAGTAGTTTATCCGCTTATAAAGGGGATATAGTAGTTAATTTAACTATGGGTTCTTTGATTATTTTAGGGGGACTGGGATATATAGTTTTAAGTGAGTTTTATCGATATAAGAAAGAAAAAAAAATATCTTTACATAGTAAAATTGTTTTGTTATTTTCTTTTCTTTTAATTGTTTTTGGAACAATAGTTTTTTTCGTTTTCGAATATAATAATCCTGCTACTTTAGGGGGTTTTTCCTGGAAAGAAAAAATTGTAACGGCGTTTTTTCAATCTGTTACGGTGAGAACAGCAGGATTTAGTACTATAAATATTTCATGGCTAACCAGTGGAACATTATTTGTAGTTGCTTCCTTAATGTTTATTGGTGCCTCACCGGGAGGTACGGGAGGAGGAATAAAGACAACTACTTTTGGGGTAATGATCACTGCTATGGGGGCTACAATTAGAAGAAAAAGAGAAGTAACTTTTTTTCATCGGCGAATAGCTGATGAAATAGTGAGGAAATCTTTTGTGGTGGGGTTTCTTTCTATAATTTTTATTGGTATTATTACTGTTGTTATGTTAAAAACGGAGAATGAAACTTTTATTAGAGTTTTTTTCGAAGTGATTTCCGCTTTTGGTACGGTAGGTTTATCTACGGGAATAACTCCGGCTTTAAGTAGTATAGGAAAAGTATTGATTGTTTTTACCATGTATGTAGGAAGATTAGGGCCTCTTACTTTAGGAGTAGCAGTACTGTTGCAGGATAATGAACAAGTAAAAATTCAATATCCCCTGGAAAGAGTTTTTGTGGGATAAATTTTTTTAATAATTATCTAAATTTGTGAATGATAGTAAAGATATTTTGTAAAAGTAGATTGAACGTTTTTAAGGAGAAAAAATGGCAAGTAAAAAACAAATAGCAGTTATTGGGTTAGGGACTTTTGGTTATAATATCGCAAAAGTTTTGTCCCAGAAAAAATGTGAAGTGTTGGCAATAGATATAAATGAAGAGCGAATAAGAGAAATTAGCGGTTTAATTACTCATGCGGTGCAGGCTAATGCAACAGAAGAGAAGACACTGCGTGCTCTGGGAATAGAAAAGATGGATGTTGTTATTGTTGGTATTGGAACAGGGATGGAAGCAAGTATTTTGGTGACTTTATTATTAAAAGAGATGGGAGTAAAAAAAATTGTCGCTAAAGCATTAAATTCCCTTCATGGAAAAATTTTGAGAAAAGTGGGAGCTGATAGAATTATTTTTCCCGAAAGGGATATGGCCCTTAAATTAGCAGAGGGTTTAATTTCTCCCAACATATTAGATCAAATAGAACTTTCTTCTGATTATCGTATCGTGGAAATACATGCTCCGCAATCTTTTATCGGCAAAACAATTCGAGACATAGATATAAGAGCAAAATATGGGGTTACGGTAATTGCCATAAAGAAAAAACAACCAATAGTAACTAAATCCGGAGAAACGGATTTTAAAGAAGTAGTGAATATTTCTCCTCAGCCGGAAGATGAAATTAACGAGGGGGATTCTTTGGTAGTTCTGGGTAAAATTGAAACCATTACCCAATTGAAAAAAGATTAACAAAAAAGAATTGATTTATTAATATAAGAGAGAAAGACTGAGATGAAAGAGAAAAAAGAAAAAAAAGAGAAGTTAGATGAGGATGTAGACAGCATAGAGCAGGAATTGATAGAATTGGGGAAATTTTATTTTTTGAATCAGAAGTATGATCAGGCAATAAAAGAATTCCAAAAAGCTATAGAGATTAATTCAAAAAATCCCCAGGGTTTTTATAATTTAGGAATTGTTTACGAAGCAAAAAATATGATTGAAAAAGCAAGCAGGATGTATAGACGGACTTTGGAATTAAAACCTGACCATGTTTTTGCTAAAGAACATCTGAATAAATTGGTAGGCATTTAAAAGAGGAGATTTCAGGGTGGAGAAAGAATTAGAAAAGCTAAGGGAAACGGCAAAAAAAGAAATAGCCCAAATAAAAGAAAAAAAAGAGGATTTAGAATTAATAAGGGTTAAGTATTTAGGAAGAAAGGGGTTAGTGACTAAGATTTTGCGTATAATGAAAGACCTTTCTCCCCAGGAACGGAAAATCATTGGTAAATTAGCAAATGAAATAAAAGAAGAAATCAATCTTTTATTAAGTTTAAAACAGGAAGAATTAAAACAGTTAATTTATAAAAAAGATTTAAAAGAGGATTTGGATATAACACTTCCCGGAAAACCTTTGGTGCGGGGGAAATTACATCCTTTGACTAAGATTTTAGAAGAAATAAAAGTTATTTTTGAAAGATTAAATTTTGATATTGTGGAAGGGCCTGAGGTAGAAACCGAATATTATAATTTTGAAGCTTTAAATACTCCTGAAGATCATCCTGCGCGGGATATGCAGGCTACTTTTTATATTTCTGATGGAATAGTTTTGAGAACCCAAACTTCACCTGTTCAAATTAGAGTAATGGAAAAAAATACACCTCCATTGCGTATTATTGCTCCCGGAAGATGTTATCGGAGTGATGCTATAGATGCTTCTCATTCACCTGTTTTTCATCAGGTGGAAGGATTGGTTGTGGGTAAGGAAATAACCTTTCGACATTTAAAAAGCATTATGAAAATGTTTTTCAGACAATTATTCGGGGAAGATATAGAAATTAGATTAACACCCAGTTTTTTCCCTTTTACTGAGCCAAGTGCGGAGGTTTCTGTGTGCTGTGTTTTATGCAAAGGAAAAGGTTGTAGTGTTTGCCAGCAAACGGGATGGTTAGAACTTTTCGGTGCGGGGATGGTGGATCCTAATGTGTTTAAGGCGGTTGGTTATGATCCGGAAAAGTGGACAGGGTTTGCCTTTGGCGGAGGCATAGAACGTTTAGCAATGATTAAATATGGTATTAGTGACATACGTTTGTTTTATGAAAATGATTTACGGTTTTTGAAACAATTTTAAAAAAAAGGGTTTTAAATGAAAATTACTTATCGTTGGCTAAAAGAATATGTGGATTTTGATTTATCTGCTGAACAGTTGGCTGATAAATTAGTTAGTTTAGGTATAAATGTAGAAAGTATGCAATCCATAGGAGAGGGAATAGACGGTGTTATTGTAGGCAAAATTCTGTCTGTTGAAGCACATCCTCATGCAGAACGCTTAACAGTTTGTAAAGTAGATACAGGGAAAGAAGAATATAATATTGTTTGTGGGGCAAAAAACATGAAACAGGGAGACGTTGTCCCTGTAGCTTTGGAAGGAGTTGTATTAAGTGAAAACAAATTAATAAAGCCGGTTAATATACGCGGAGTTAAGTCGGAAGGAATGATGTGTTCAGCTAAGGAACTTGGTGTTTCCGATGATGCGGCAGGATTGTTTATTTTGCCTGAGAAAACTCCGTTAGGGAAAGAAATCAAAGAGGTACTTTCTTTGCCCGATGTGGTTTTTGACCTGGAAATTACACCTAATCGCCCGGATTGTTTGAGCGTAATAGGGGTAGCGAGGGAAATAGCTGCTGTTTTAAATATTCCTTTTAAATTACCGGAGATAAAGTTAAAAAGTACGGGGAAAGAAATAGAAAAACAGTTACAAGTAACAATAAAGGATTCTTTACTTTGTCCCCGTTATCTGGCCAGGGTAATTAGAAACGTTAAAGTTTCCTCATCACCTCTTTGGTTGCAACGTCGTTTGGAGATGGTAGGATTAAGGGCTATTAATAATGTTGTGGATGCAACAAATTATGTTTTGATGGAATTAGGACATCCCCTTCATGCCTTTGATTATGATCTTATTAGTAATCACCATATTATTGTTCGTCGGGCAGAGGAGAAAGAAAAATTTGGTGCACTGGACGAGGTTGAATATACATTAACTAAAGATATGTTAGTAATTACCGATGATAATAAGGCCGTTGCTTTAGCCGGTATAATGGGAGGAAGTAATTCTCAGGTGAGTGAAGGAACTTGTAATTTACTTATTGAAAGTGCTTATTTTGATGCAATAAATATTCGTAGAACTTCTAAAAAATTAGGGTTAAGCACAGAGTCTTCCTATCGATTTGAACGGGGGACTGATTTTGAAATGGCGGAAAAAGCCATTAATAGAGTTACTTCATTAATTAAAGAAATAGCAGGAGGTGAAGTAGTAGAAGGGATTATTGATCAATATCCTCAAAAAATTGTTCCTCAACAGATTATTTTAAGACTGGAACAGGTGAATAGAATTTTGGGAATAGAAATATCCGGAAAACAAATACAGGTTTTTCTTAAAAGGCTAGGTTTTGAATGTAATTTGGAGAAGAATTCCAATCTAAAAGTAGTGGTTCCCGCTTTTAGACGGGAGGTAAGCAGGGAAATTGATTTAATAGAAGAGATTGCCCGTATTTATAAATATGATGAAATTTCTCCTGCTGTTCCCCAATGGAAAAGTTTAGAGTATAGTCCTAATCAGGAATTTTTGTTGGAAAGGGAAGTAAAGAATTTTTTTGTTGGTGCAGGGTTTTACGAAGTAATAAATTATTCTTTTAGCAGTGAGGATGAATTTAAGAAATTAGGGGTTGAGGATAGTTTTTATTATACTAAGGCGGTAAAGGTTAAAAATCCTCTATCTCGTGAATATGGTTTTTTGCGGACGACTCTTCTGGGAAATATTTTCGAAAATATTTCAAAAAATATTAGTTACAATTTATATAATCTTAAATTATTTGAATTAGGAAAAGTATTTTTAACTAAAGAAAATAATCTTTTGCCGGAAGAGAAGAAGATGCTTTCCGGTGCGATTTGTGGAATGGCAGAAGAATCGTACTGGCAAAAAAAATCTAATGAAGTAGATTTCCATTATTTAAAAGGAGTTCTGGTCTCTCTTCTGGAAAATTTAGAAATTAAGAATTACAAAATGGAGAAAGGGTCGAATATACTTTTTCATCCGGGACAATCAGCAAAAATAATTATCAATGGGAATCAACAGATAGGACAACTTGGGAAGGTGTTTCCCTGGATAGCGGAAAAATATAATTTTGATTTACCTGTTTATATTTTTGAATTAAGTCTGGGTGCTCTTCTAAAAAGTCAAAATACCAAAAGGCGTTATTTACCGGTTAGTAAATATCCGGCCGTGACAAGGGATGTAGCTTTGGTAGTGCCTAAAGAAATTTCTTATTTTCAGGTTTCTTCTCAAATTAAAAAAACAGGAGGGGAGGTTATTTCTCAAATAAAATTGTTTGATGTTTATCAGGGGAAGCAAATAGATGAAGGGTATAGGAGTTTGGCTTATTCTATTGTTTATCAATCAAAGGAAAAAACTTTAACGGATAAAGAGGTTAATTTTATTCATAACGATGTTCTTCAGTCGCTGAAGGAAAATTTCAAGGTAAAAATAAGGGATAAATAAAAGATTTAAAAGGGTTGTTTTTTAATAATAATGAAAATATTAAAAGAAAAAATAAAAAAAACAGTAGAAATGGTTTATTTTTTAAAAGAAGAAAATAAATTGTTAAAAGAAAAGATTAAAAAAAACAGTGATAAATTAAAGTTTTTAGAAAAAGAAAATGAAAAGGCACGAAAGTTAATTAAGGAAAATGAGGTACTTTATGAGGAAAAGAAAGAAATAAAAGAAAGGATGATGGATCTTTTAGGAAAGATGGAAAAATTTAAAATATAGATAAACCAGGTGAAGCAAAGTGGCTAAAGATAAGATAGTAATAAAAATATTTGGCAGGGAATATGAAGTCACCAGTGAAGAAGATCCGTTACATGTATATTCTTTAGCTTCTTTAATTGATCAAAAGATGAAAGAAATTTCACACATCACTAACATTGTAGACACAAATAAAGTAGCAGTGCTGGCAGCATTGAATATTGCTGATGAGTTGTTTAAATTAAAGGAAAACAAGAATTTTATTCATGATTCAATGGAAAAAGATACCGAAGAGTTGATTAAATTATTGGATACTGCCTTAGAATGAGTTTATGTTTTGAATCTGAAAGAAAATTAAAGTTTTTCTGAGTGGGGCTTGTAAAAAAGGTATTATAATTTGAAAAAATGTTAAAATTTTAGTAAAATATATATAAGCCTTTAATATATCCCTGCGGTGTTAGTGTTGTGTTGATCATTTTGGGCCTACAAGCCTAAATCAGGGAATTCTTCGGTTTTCTGTAATCTTGGTTACAGAAACGGAATACCCACCTGGTATCTGGTGCTTCAAAAGGACTGCACACACGGCATACGCGGGGGTTTTTTATTTAATGGTAAATAATTCTAATTTGGATAAAAAAATATAAATCAGGGGGTGTAATTTAAAATATCTTTGGATTAAAGGTGGATTGAGGAAAAAAATGGATTTGTTTAATCAACAACTAAACCGGGAAGATATGCCTCTGGCTTTACGTATGTGTCCTGAAAAGTTAGGAGAGTTTGTTGGTCAGGAGCATATATTAGGGAAAAATAAACTTTTGCGTAGGCTTATTGAGGCGGATAAGATTATTTCCCTGATTCTTTATGGCCCTTCCGGTTGTGGAAAATCGGCATTAGTTAATGTCATTGCTAAAACGACAAGAAGTAGTTTTATTTCTTTAAATGCAGTAACTTGCGGGGTTGTCGATTTGCGAAAAGAGATAAAATGTGCTGAGCAAAGAAGGATACAAAATAATAAAAAAACCATATTGTTAATTGAAGAAATTCATCATTTTAATAAAACTCAACAGGATGTGCTCCTTCCTAATGTGGAAAAAGGAATAATTACCCTGGTAGGTATTACTACACATAATCCTTATTTTTATTTGAATTCCGCTTTGATTTCGCGGTCGGTAGTATTTGAGTTTAAGGCTTTAAGTGAGAAAGAAATAGAAACTATTTTAAAGAAAGCAATAATTGATTCTAATCGGGGTTTGGGTAAGTACAGGATAAATATGGAAGAAAAAGCTCTCAACCATTTAATTAAAATTGTAGGAGGTGATGCAAGGAAAGCATTAAATGCCTTGGAATTAGGGGTAATTACTACATTCCCTGATGAAAAAAATATGATTAATTTTACTATTTCAGTAAGTGAAGAATCCATCCAGAAAAAAGTTCTTCTTTATGATAAAAAAGAAAATGAACATTTTAATACAATTTCAGCTTTTATTAAAAGTATGAGGGGCTCTGATCCTGATGCTACTTTGTATTGGTTAGCAAAAATGATTTATGCCGGGGAAGATCCCCTGTTTATTGCCCGCCGGATTGCTATTTGTGCTTCGGAAGACGTAGGGAATGCAGATCCTCAGGCGATATGTGTAGCAGCAGCAGCCTTAAAAATTAGTGAGTTTGTGGGTATGCCCGAGGCAAAAATTCCTCTTTCTCAGGCAGCTGTTTATGTTGCTTGTGCCCCCAAAAGTAATGCATCTTTTTTAGGGATTGAGAGAGCTTTAAAAGATATAGAAGAAGAAATAATTCAGAAAGTTCCTTTCCACTTAAAAGATAGCCATAGTAAAAAAAATGAACAGGTAAAGAATTATAAATATCCCCATGAGTTTGCCGGGCACTATGTAAAGCAGGAATATTTACCGGGAGGAAGAAGTTATTATAAACCAACGGAAGAGGGATATGAATCAGGAATAAAAAAAAGGTTAATTAATTTGATGGGAAAAAATGAAAACAGATAAAAATAGTTTGAGGGATAAATTCAGGAAATTAAGAGATAGTCTTTTGGTAAAGGACAAAGAAAAAAAAAGCAAGAGAATAGCTCAAAGGGTATTTTCCTTGCAGGAATTTAGGAAAGCACGCGTTATTATGTTTTATTTTAATTTTGAGGGAGAAGTAAGAACGGAAGAAATGATAGATGCTGCCTTGAATATGGGGAAAAGGGTAGTATTACCTGTGGTAATAGACAGGCAGGGAAAAATGGAAGTATTTGAAGTAAAGAAAGATTATAAAAAACAATTAACGAAAGGAGCATTTGGAATTATGGGAATAAAAAAATCTTTAATGGAAAAATTTAACAAAAAGAATATTGAGATGGTAATTGTCCCGGGAATAGTTTTTGATAAGGAGGGACAAAGAATAGGGTTTGGTTATGGATATTACGATCGATTTTTAAAGAAATTAAAAAAAGAAGTTTTCCGGGTAGGATTGGCCTATGAATTACAGGTAATAAACAAAATTCCCTTCAAAAAAAAGCACGATGTAAATATGAATTTAATAATTACCGAAAAAAAGATTATTAAAGTTAAAGAGGCGGCAGCGGCATAAAAAGTAATTGAAAAAAGATAAGGAATAAATAATAAATTGAAAAAAAGACAGAAAGGGGCAAGTTATGAATAATTTTAGTTTATGGATGATAGGTAGCCTTTTTTCGGGTATACTTTTAGGTTATTTAGGAAGAATGACCTATATAAAGTTTAAGATAAATATTTCGGAAAAAGAATCTAAGAAAATTTTAGAAGAGGCTATTAGAGAAGCGGAAACGAAGAAGAAAGAAGGTTTTTTGGAAATAAAAGAAGAAAGGCACCGGCTTAGAATAGAATTTGATAAAGAGACTCGTAGCCGCCGAGTAGAACTGAATAATGCGGAAAAAAGATTAATTCAGAAAGAACAAAATATGGATAAGAAAATGGATATTTTAGACAGAAAAGAAAGAGAAACCCAGGTAAAGGATAAATCTTTGTCTAATTTGGATAAGCAACTTAGGGAAAAAGAACAAAAAATAAGTAGACAGGATGAAGAACAGAAGAAAGTTTTAGAAAGAGTAGCCGGGATGAGTCGTGAAGAAGCAAAAAGGATTCTTCTTCAAAATATAGAAAAAACTCTAACCCATGAATCAGCAGCATTAGTAAAAAAAATGGAAGAGGAAACACGGGAAATAGCCAGTAAAAAAGCGAAGGAAATTATTAGCTTATCTATTCAAAGATGTGCTGCGGATCATACTGCGGATATTACGGTATCAACCGTTTCTTTATCCAGTGATGAAATGAAAGGGAGAATTATTGGTAGAGAAGGACGAAATATCCGGGCTTTTGAAACTATTACCGGGGTTGATTTAATAGTTGATGATACTCCCGAAGCTATTACTTTATCTGCGTTTGACGGGGTAAGGAGAGAAATAGCCAGGGTATCTTTAGAAAGATTAATTAGTGATGGAAGGATTCATCCGACCCGTATTGAAGAAGTTGTGGGAAAAGTAAGCAATGAGATGGAGGTTTTCTTAAAAGAAGTAGGAGAGCAAACTGTTTTTGAATTAGGAATAGTAGGCCTTCATCCGGAATTAATAAGGTTAATAGGCAGGTTAAAATATCGAACGAGTTATGGTCAGAATGTTTTACAGCATTCCAAAGAAGTAGCTCTTCTTATGTCGGTTTTAGCTGCGGAGATAGGGGTGGATATTGCTTTTAGTAAACGGGCAGGACTTTTGCATGATATTGGAAAAGCGATAGACCATGAAGTAGAAGGTTCCCATCCTCAAATAGGTGCGGATTTAGCCAGGAGATTTAATGAAGGGGATAAAATGTGTAATGCTATTTTGTCTCATCATGAAGGGGGGGAAGAGCCACGGAGTGTGGAAGCCGTATTACTTCAGGCAGCGGATGCAATTTCCGCATCCCGTCCGGGAGTAAGGAGAGAAAGTTTAGAACGTTATTTGAAGAGATTGGAAAAATTGGAAGGGATAGCTAATGAATTTCAGGGAGTGGAAAAGAGTTATGCAATTCAAGCCGGAAGAGAATTAAGAATTATAGTTGAACCGGAAGATATAGATGATAATTGTGCAGCGCAATTAGCCAGAGATGTTGCTAAGAAAATAGAACAGGAATTAGAATATCCCGGACAAATAAAAGTTACCGTTATCAGGGAAATAAGAGCAGTGGAGTTAGCAAAATAGTATTCAAATCAGGTCTTATTTTTTTTAAGATAGAATGAAAATACAATTCAGGGTATATGCTTGTTGTTTATTTTTCCGGAGTTTATTATTGAAGATTTAGAAAGGTAAATAGATGAAACTACTGTTTGTTGCTGATATTGTGGGAGAGACGGGCAGAAAAATATTAAAAGAGTTATTACCTGAAATAAAAAAAGAGGAACAAATAGATTTTACTATTGTTAACGGGGAAAACTCAGCCGGTGGGTTTGGTATTACTCCCAGAGTGGCTGAGGAAATATTTTTTTTAGGGGTAGATGTTATTACTTTAGGAAATCATACCTGGGATCGCAAAGAAGTTTTTGAAATTATAGGCAATCCCCGGATTCTTCGTCCGGCAAATTATCCGCCAAATGTTCCCGGTAAAGGGTTTAATGTTTATGTTCCCAGCTTTAAGGGAGTAAAAATTGGAGTAATAAATCTTATGGGGCGGGTTTTTATGGCTAGTTTGGATTGCCCGTTTCGGAAGAGTGATTCAATTATAGAAGAAATAAAAGCACAAACCCCTGTTATTTTTGTGGATTTTCATGCGGAAGCAACTTCGGAAAAATTGTGTTTTGGGCATTATCTTGACGGCAAGGTGAGTGCTGTTGTTGGTACTCATACTCATGTTCCTACTGCTGATGAAAGGATTTTTCCCGGGGGGACGGCATATATCACTGATGTTGGTATGACCGGACCCGGAGATTCTATAATTGGGGTAAAAAAAGAAATAATTTTAAAAAGATATTTAACCGGTTTGCCTGTGCGTTTTGAAGTAGCCCGGGAAGGGCCTATTTTTGAGGGAGTAATTATCGAAGTAGATGAAGGAACGGGTAAGGCTTTGAGCATAAAGAGAATTTCTAAAAAAGGAAAAAGTAGTTTTTGAGTTAGAGAAGAAAAAAATTATTTTTATTAGTGTAAAATAGATAAAGTAGGAGGTAAAAGATTATGGAAGATTTTACTGAGAAAATGGAAAATGAACGGAATAAATGGCAGGTACTTACAGAGAAAATACCCGGGTATGGGGGATATAAAGATAGGGAAAGAAGAAGGGATGCCGATAAATTAATTCGGGATTTTCTGGTAAAAGAGCTTAATCAAAGTAAAGAAAAAATTGCCCAAATTGCTTCAGAGAAGGTAGAAAAAAAACAGTTATCCGGAATTGACAGGATTGATCGATTGACTAAAAAAATGGAAAAAATAGCAGATAAAATTCGCTTTGCTGATTATGGATATAGTGGTTTTTTTGATCAGATTAAAATTGATGCTAAAAAATTAGATGATATTTATGATTTTGATCATTCGTTAATAGAAAAAGTTGAAGAATTGAAAAAAATGATTGAAACAGTAAAAAAAGAGGCAACAGAAGAAAAAATTTCTTTACTTTCGGAAAAAATTGAAAAGTTAGATGATATTTTTTCTGAAAGAGAAAAAGGAATAATTATTTAAAATAGCATAAAAAAAAAGAAGGAGGAAATTAAAATGGGAATTTTAATTGAAGTTTTGGAATTTTTGGATGAAACGGGAAAAGAAATGGTGCATCGTATTCCGGAGGGTGGTTCCGGGGATATTAAAATGGGTGCACAGCTTATTGTCCGGGAAAATCAAAAAGCAGTGTTTTTTCGTGACGGAAAAGCCCTGGATACTTTTGGGTCAGGCAGGCATGTTTTAACAACCGAAAATATTCCCATTATTACCCGGGTTTTAAGTTTACCTTATGGTTTTAAGAGTCCTTTTCGGGCAGAAGTATATTTTGTTAATGAAAAAGTTTTTATTAATATGAAATGGGGGACAAAGGAACCGGTTGTTTTTCATGATTCGGAATTAAAAATGGTTAGGTTACGCGGTTTTGGAATGTTTTCCACTAGAATTACCGATGCTCAACTTTTTGTAAATAAGATTGTAGGAACCCAGGGTAGTTATAATTCAGAACTATTGGAGGATTTTTTTAGGGAAATAATTATAGGCAGATTAAATGACCTTTTAGGTGAAAATTTAAAAACAATATTTGATCTTCCTCAATATTATGATGAATTAGCCATGGGAATGAAAACAAGGCTGAGGGATGATTTTGCTAAATACGGAGTGGAGTTGGTTGATTTTATTATTGGGTCTATTACTGTACCTAAAAAGGTCCAGGAGGTTATTGATGAAAGAAGTGGCCTGGAAGCAGTAGGGGGGTTGCAGGGATATATGCAATTTAAAGCAGCCCGGGCAATAGAAGAAGCAGCTAAAGGACGAACAGAAGGAGGAGGAAGAGCTGCCGGTTCAGGAATGGGTATGGGTTTAGGAGCAGGAATGGGAATGATGTTACCCGGTATGATTATGCAATCAATGCAGGGAAAGCAGACTGTCCCCGGTGGAGCAACAATAAAATGTCCCAAGTGTCAGGTGACTATGGCTGCCGGAGCAAAGTTTTGTTCTAATTGCGGAGAAAAATTAGTTCATGAAGAAACAAAAACCTGTCCGCAATGCAAAAATACTATTCCCTCAGAGGTTAAATTTTGTCCTGAGTGTGGTAAGAAAGTATAATAAAATTTGGTTTTAATGTAGACATGAGATTTTTCTCCGGAAGAAACCGGGTTGTGATTTGCGGGGATAAAGAAGAGGAATTTTATGCAGGTTAAATGTAATCAATGCGGAGCTGAACTAAAAATAAAACCCAATGAAATATTTTTTAGTTGTACTTATTGCGGTTCTTCTTTATATTTAGATGCCTCTCAAATAAGTTTTCATTATTATTTAGCTCCTAAAACAATCGATGGTGATTTAAAATTAATCCTTTCTGCTTTCCTGCAGCGAAAAAGCTTGAAACAAAAAATTAGAATAGAAAAAAAAGAAATTTTTTATTTCCCTTTTTGGTTATTAAAAGGGGGAGAAAAAGGAATAAAACTTAAACTTGCTGCTTCTACGGCAATTGATGAAATTGAAAAAGTTGTTATTCCCCCTGCAGGGAAATTAAATTTTTTTGATCCTGAAAATGAAGATATAAAAGGTAAAAAAATAGTAGCACCCGGTATTGCTTATGAAGCGGTTAAAAAAAATATGGAAGATGAAATTAAAAAAGGTGATTTTTCCCAAATTATGCTTTTGCATCTTCCGTTTTTTTTATGCCAGTATAGATATGCAGGAGAAAAAGGGGTATTTACGGTTTTAATTGATGCTGTCGGAGGGAAGATTTTTGCTAATTCTTTTCCCCATGTTTCTCTGGAAAAAATAGACTCTGAATTTTTTTGGGCAATAGGGATAACCTGTATTATTTTTTTTATGGAAGGATTAATGTTTAAAAATTTATTGGTTAAACTATTTGTATATTTTATTTCTGCTTTTCCTTTATATTTATTATTACAGTATCTTCTCAGAAAGAAGTGGTAACAATGAAAGAAACGGTAGTAATTACTTTAAATTGTCCCCAGTGTGGTTCTTCTTTGAAAATAAAAGAAGGACAGCAGAATATAAGGTGCGGTGCCTGTTCCTCCTATTTATTGATTAAAGGTGGTGAAGGAGTAAATAAATTATATATTTCTTCGCTGGTAAATAAATCTAAAGCAGTGTTGAGAGTAAAAAAATGGTTTGACAGGGATGATACGGCTAATGATATTGGGTTAAGTAAGGTAAAAAGTGTTAAGTTAGTATATATTCCGCTTTGGAAATTGTCTTTTAAGGCAATCGGCTGGCGTTTTATGAAAAGAGAACATAAGCGTCGTAGTTATAGCGGTAACAGTTATTATGCGTTGGATAATTATGGATTTAATGAAGGACAGAAAAGTATCTCAAAGCGGGAAGCAAAACCTATTTTGCGTTTCGGAGAATGGATAGTTCCTGCTTGTGGAATAACTGATTTTGGAAGTGAATATGTTAAAATATCTCAAAATAGTTTAAAAAGGGGATTAAAAGTCTTAGAAGAGGATAAACTACAAGCGGAAGCAATGGTTTTTGATGTGACTATTCCTGCGGAATCTATTTTGGAGAAAAAAGAAAAATCACTGTTGGGCAATCTTCCTTTAAAGAGATCCACCTCAAATTTTTTCCAAATGGTTAAAAAAATTTCTACCAAAAAAATGTTGATTTATTATCCTTTATGGATAATAAGGTATGATTATAAAGGACTGAGATATTTAGTTTCGGTGGATGGAGTGGAGGAAAAAATTGTTTACGCCCATTTTCCGGGAAATCCTCACTATCGGGTAGTTAATTTTTTGATTGTAATTGCAGCAATTAATTTTGTATTAACCAGTATTATTCAGCGTCCCGGGGATTTAGTGAATGCTTTAATAAAAATGGAAGAGGTTTTTCTTTTGGCTTTGTTTTTATTGGGTTCTCTTTTATTTGGGTATTTTAAAGCGGGGATTAAGTCTTTTCGTTTTTCGGATGAAGTAATAGTGAAAAATGGTTTACGTGTAGATAAGGGATATGCTCCTACCCGGGATGTTTGGGACAATGTCGGATTTTTGGCTATGGAGCGATTGAAAGGGAGTTTGTCTGGTAGAAGATTTAGGTGAAAAAGGAATCTTTATGAAAAAACAAAATATTTGTATTATTCCTTTAAAATGTTCTCAGTGTGGTATGGAATTGCAAGCTGTGGAAGGGGAACAGGTTTATTATTGTAATAATTGTAAGACTGCTTTATATTTAAAAGATGGTGAGCTTGAAGTTCTTCCTGTAGAGTTTGCACTTCCGTCGATTGAAAGAGAGAAAGAAGAATATGTTTTTTTTCCTTTTTGGTCTTTTTTGGTAGATATTGAATTTTTTGCCGGATTGAAACAGGAAAGATTTACTCAATTTTCTTTAGCCCGAAATAAACAAGGGGTATGGCAATATCATGTAGCAGGATTATGGGGAACGGATGATTTTGGTTATATTAACAGGACATCCAATTTGTTTATGCGTTTTTGCCCTCAATACAAGTTGAGTTCTAACTTCTATCCGATGCAAAAATGTTTTTTATCCAGAGAGGAGGCGGAAGATTTAGTCGAATTAATATTTTTATCTTTGGAAAACGAAACAATAGTTTCATTAAGTAAAATTAATTACAAGATTAAGATTCTTTCTTCTAAAATGGTAGGTATCCCTTTTTATCTTGACCGGGAAAAAGATGTATACAGAGATGCATTAGGGGGAAAAACAATTGTACCGGTTTCTTTATTTAATAAGTAGTCGAATGGTCTCGGGTTTAATTTCCGGTAGCTTGTGTGTCATTCCCGTGAACAGAATGTGTCATAATCAAAGTAGTTGCCCAATGAACTTGTACCGAGTGTAATCGAAGTATTGGGCTGATGAATATTTTTCCTGACGAGCGTCATAAAGAGATTGTTGAAAAATACAAAGTTGGTAGTCGCAAACTTTAGTTTGCGTGAAAATGTGGTAATATTTGGTAATAATCAGCAAAAAAATTCGCCGGCTGAAGCTGTCGGCTACCGTTTTTCAACAATCTCTAAATGTCGCCACTATAATTGTTTTGAAAATTAGAGTTGTGACACAGTCTGGAAAATGGTAATATATAGAAATAGACTTCTGCTTTCGCAGGAGTGACATTGATCGCTTTCCCGTAGATTGCTGTGGGGTTGTTTATTGTATAAGTGGAAAAAGGAATTGGAAAAATGGAAAATAGAAAAATTTATACTATTACGCAAATTAATCAAATAGTAAAAAATTTATTGGAAGATTCTTTTTTTGAGGTATGGATAGAAGGGGAAATATCCAATTTTAAATTGCATTCTTCAGGGCATATGTATTTTTCGTTAAAAGATGAAAGTGCTCAAATAAGTGCAATAATTTATAGAGGAATGTCTTTTGCTTTAAAGTTTGTTCCGGAAGATGGAATGAAAGTAAGGGTTAAGGGGAAATTAACCTGTTTCACTAGGAGGGGGCAGTATCAGATAATTATTTCTTTAATGGAACCACAGGGAAAAGGAGCGTTACAGCTTGCTTTTGAGCAATTGAAGGAAAGATTAAAAAAAGAAGGATTGTTTGATGCAGAAAAAAAACAAAAAATTCCTTTTTTACCGCAGAGGATTGGAGTGGTGACTTCTCCTACGGGAGCGGCCGTAAGGGATATTTTATCCGTAATTGAACGTCGTTTTGCTAATGTGGAGATATTGATTTATCCTGTGCAGGTGCAGGGGGATAAGGCGGCGGGAGAGATTTCCGGGGCAATAGATAATTTAAACGGCAAATTTTCTTATTTAGATGTGTTGATTGTTGGTCGTGGCGGAGGCTCGTATGAAGATTTGTGGGCGTTTAACGAAGAAATTGTTGTCCGGTCTATTTATTATTCTAAAATTCCTGTTATTTCGGCGGTAGGGCATGAGACAGATTATACTATTGCTGATTTTGTTGCTGATTTACGTGCCCCTACACCTTCGGCAGCGGCGGAGTTAGTCGTAAAAAACAAAGAAGAATTGGCTTATCGTTTAAAAAATTATCAGATACAACTTACACAGAATATCAATTATAAATTAAATTCTGTAATGGAATTATTTTCCCGGATTAAGAGGAGTCGTGTTTTTCTCAATCCGTTTGATTTTATTAACCGGAAGCAACAGGAAGTAGATTATCTCGATGAAGGTCTAAATAGTAAATTCAAATACCTTTTTGCTAATAAAGAAAAAGCATTTACTTCTTTGCTGGAGAAATTAAATATTTTAAATCCTCTTTCTGTTTTAGCCCGGGGTTATAGTATTATCTGGAAATGGCCGCAAAATACTATTTTAAAAAGTAGTAAAGATGTAAAAATAAATGACAAAATAAAGATAAAACTTCATCAAGGGGAAATAATTTGTAAGGTAAGCCAAAAAACTTAAATAAAGAACATTATTTAACTCTGTTTCCCAAATTTATTAAAAATAGAGTTTAATAACCGGAGGAAGAAAATATGGCTAAAAAAGAAATGCAGTTTGAGAGTGCTTTAAAGAGATTAGAAGAAATTGTCGGTAAATTAGAGCAAGATGAAAATGTATTGGAGGAATCGTTAAAATTGTTTGAGGAGGGAATAAAATTATCTACATTTTGTTCCGTCAAATTAAACGAGGTCAAGAAAAAAGTAGAGGTACTTACTACTAAAGAAGGAAAATTGCAAAAGGAAGACTATCTTGCGGAATGAAGAATTTTAAGGAGCAAAAAATTGATTTAAAACAATATCTGAAGAAAAGAAGGGAAGTTATTAATCAGGTCTTAAACAAGTATTTAAAATGTAATAAGAAATCTCCTCGTGCTATTCAGCAATCTATGCGTTATAGTGTTTTTTCCGGGGGAAAGAGATTGAGGCCTATTTTGGTTTTATGTGCAGCGGAGATTTGTGGAAAAGACGGGTATAAAAAAGCATTGGCGTCTGCGTGTGCTCTGGAAATGATTCATGCTTATTCTTTGGTTCATGATGATTTGCCTGCTATGGATAATGATGATTATCGCCGGAATAAATTGACTTCTCATAAGAAGTTTGGGGAAGCAATGGCTATTCTTACCGGAGATGCGTTGCTAACTTATGCCTTTCAGATTGTTGCGGATGACCTCTGGGTAAAAAAAGAAATGATTAGTGAATTAGCCATAGCAGCCGGTAGAGAACAAATGCTGGGAGGACAGGTAGAGGATATACAAAACTCAGGATGTAAAGGAAAGAAGATAAAGTCAAAGAACGAAAGGGCAAGGGTTGCCAAAAAAATAAATTATATTCATGACTGTAAAACAGGGTCATTAATAAAAACAAGTTTGAAGATGGGGGCAATGGCGGTAAATGCATCCAAAAAACAAATTAAAGCTTTAGAAAAATATGGCGAAAATATAGGTTTGGCATTTCAAATTATGGATGATGTTTTAGATATTGTGGGCAACAAAAAAAAATTAGGCAAAAGAGGAAGTGATTTTGATAATAGTAAATTGACCTATCCTTTAATTTATGGAGTAGAAAAGTCAAAGGAAAAAGCAGTTAAATTAGTAGAGAAAGCAAAGCAAAATTTAGTTATTTTTGGGCAAGAAGCAAATATTTTGAAAAAAATAGCTGATTACGTAGTAAGTAGAGAATATTAAACCTGTACTTTTTTTAAAAAAATGGGCATAATAAACAAACATAAAAAATAATGAGGGAAAAAACCTGGTAGCCGCAGGCTTTAGCCTGCGTAGGGAAAGGAGACACAGATTACCTTTAAATAGTTATAATTGATAATTGGTAAGAGTATGCGTTTAAAGGTTCGTTAGGTTTTGATGTAGAAGAAATTATTATATAAAAACGCAGGCTTCCTCCGGAGGTGGACAAGAAAGCCTGTGATTACCAAAAGATAAAATATTTTGACATTAAAGTGATTTTTAGGGAGGAAAGAAGTGAGCATTTTAGAAAAAATAGAAAGTCCCGAAGATTTAAAATTGATAAGGAAAGATTTATTTCCTGAATTAGCCAAAGAAATTCGTGAAGAAATGATAAAAACCGTGTCGGTTACCGGGGGACATTTGGCAGGGAGTTTAGGGGTCGTAGAGTTAACTATTGCCCTGCATTATGTTTTTAATGCCCCTCAGGATAAAATAATATGGGATGTGGGGCATCAATGTTATCCTCATAAATTATTAACGGGAAGAAGAAAACTTTTTTCTACTCTTCGTCAATTTGAAGGAATAAGCGGTTTTCCGAAAAGGGAAGAAAGTGTTTATGATTCTTTTGGTGTAGGGCATAGTTCTACTTCTATTTCGGCAGGTCTGGGTTTTGCCTGTGCGAGGGATATTAAAGGAGAAGAAAATAAAGTAGTGGTAGTAATCGGGGATGGAGCAATGACTGGAGGTATGGTTTTTGAAGGATTAAATAATGCCGGGCATATAGCTACAGATTTACTGGTAATTTTAAATGACAATGAAATGTTTATTTCGCATAAGATAGGTGCGTTTGCCGGTTATTTGGCTAAACTGATGACTTTGGGATTGGTAAAAAAGTTGGAGCAAAAAGCTTATAAATTACTTAAGAGAATTTCTTTTTGGGGGATAAATCTGGTAAGAATAGCGAAAAGATTTAAGGTCTTGTTATTTCCGGGAATGCTTTTTGAAGAAATGGGGTTTGCCTATATAGGACCTATTGACGGACATGATATTTATCATATGATAGAAATTATAAGTAAGATAAAAGATTTAAAAGGCCCGGTTCTTCTTCATATTATTACTAAAAAAGGAAAAGGGTATCGTCCTGCGGAAGAAAAACCTACGGATTTTCATGGGGTAGGTCCTTTTGATATAACTACGGGAACAAAAGAACAAAAGTCCTCCGGAAAAAAAATTCCTACTTATACAGAAGTTTTTTCTTCTACCCTGCTTGCTTTAGCAAGAGAAAATGAAAAGATAGTAGCAATTACGGCAGCAATGTCTGATGGGACAGGTTTAACTCTTTTCGAAAAGCAATTTCCAAATCGATTTTATGATGTAGGTATTGCCGAACAGCATGCGGTAACCTTTGCAGCAGGACTGGCGGCAGAGGGGCTGAAACCTGTTTGTGCTATTTATTCCACTTTTTTGCAGAGAAGTTTAGACCAGATTATTCACGATGTTTGCCTGCAGAAATTACCGGTTGTTTTTGCTCTTGACCGGGGTGGTATTGTGGGGGATGACGGGCCTACCCATCAAGGGGTTTTTGATTTATCCTATCTTAGAATGATTCCTAATTTAATAGTGATGGCTCCTAAAGATGAAAATGAATTACAGCATATGTTGTATACAGCTTTTACTTTTGATTTGCCTTGCGCGATAAGATTTCCACGGGGAAAGGGAGTAGGGGTTAAACTGGATAACGACTTAAAAAAATTATCTTTGGGCGAAGCAGAAGTTTTAACCTTAGGAAAAGATATAAATATTTTAGCAATAGGTAATATGGTTGAGCCTTCGCTTTTGGCTGCACAGAAATTACAGGTAGAAGAAGGAATATCCTGTGGAATAGTTAATATGCGTTTTTTAAAACCCTTAGATGAAAAAACACTCAATCTGGTAGCCCAAAAAAGTAAAAAGATAGTTACTGTGGAAGAAAATGTTTTAGCCGGAGGTTTTGGTAGTGCCGTAGCCGAATTTTTTAAAAGTGAAAAAATGCTTATAAAAAGTATTGGACTTCCTGACCTTTTCATCGAACAGGGAAAACCTGAAATAATTCGACAAAAATATGGATTGACGACGGAAAAAATTGCTCAGGAAGTGAAGGATTTTTATAAAAATCGTAAAAAAAATGAGTGATAAAAATCGTTTAGATAAAGTATTAATAGATAAAAGATTAGTGCAAAGCCGGCAGAGAGCTAAATCGCTTATTATGGCGGGGATGGTTTTTGTAAATGGAAAGAAAATAGATAAAGTAGGTACCTTGATTGACCAAGAAGCAGATATTTATTTAAAAGAAAAAGATATCCCTTATGTCTCACGGGGAGGATTAAAATTAAAAACGGCTTTGGATGGTTTCAAGATAGATGTAAAAAATAGAATTTGCCTGGATGTGGGAGCATCTACCGGAGGATTTACCGATTGTTTACTTCAATATGGAGCAAAACTGGTTTATGCTGTTGATGTCGGGTATGGACAGCTTGATTGGAAATTACGTAATGACTGCAGGGTAATAAATATAGAAAAAACAAATATTAGATATTTTAGTAGAGAGAATTTTTTACAAACCTTAAAAAATAAAATCAATGAAGCTGTTTTGAAAAACTGTGGTTTTAATAATCTTTGCTTTGAGGAAGAGGTTCTTCCGGATTTAGCGGTAGTGGATGTTTCTTTTATTTCTTTACGCAAGGTTTTACTTCCTGTTTATCAATTAATTAAACAAAAAGCAGAAGTCATTGCTTTAATTAAACCGCAATTTGAAGCAAGTAGAAAAGAAATAAAAAAAGGAATCGTAAAAGACGAAGAGGTTATAAAAACGGTAGTAGAAGAAATTAAACAATTTTCCGGTGAATTAAATTTTAAAGTAAAAGGAATTATTGCTGCACCCCTTAAAGGTCCCTCAAAAAACAGAGAACAATTGATTTATCTACAAAAATAGTAATGTCAAAAATAAAATGATAAAAGCCAAGAAATGTGTTATAAAAGAAGAAAAATAAAACATTTTTGATATTACTACAAAAATAAAAAGGATTAATTAATGAAGGAAGCCGCCTATTTTTCATTAATCGATACAGAAATTAAAACCGTACAATGTCATTTATGTCCTCATAAATGTATTATTGAAAATGATAAATTAGGGAATTGTCGGATAAGAAAGAATATAGAAGGGAAATTGTATTCTTTAACCTATAATAAATATGTTTCAGCAGGAATGGATCCGATTGAAAAGAAACCTTTATATCATTTTTTCCCTGGGTATGAAATATTATCCATAGGTAATGTGGGGTGTAATTTGCATTGCCTGTTTTGTCAGAATTGGGAAATTTCTCAAAAAGGAGTTCAATCAGGCCGTTTGCGGGAAATAACGGCGGAAGAGACAATTAATTTAGCTCAAAGTTGTGGTTCTATAG
This sequence comes from Clostridia bacterium, assembly GCA_030595925.1. Taxonomy (GTDB): domain Bacteria; phylum CBDUZB01; class JAGLHV01; order JAGLHV01; family JAGLHV01; genus JAGLHV01. Next base: position 35,364 of record JAUVLC010000002.1, read on the forward strand.
GAATTGCTTATACTTATAATGAACCGTTAATAAATTATGAATATGTTTTAGAGACAGCGGCGAAGGCACAAAAAAGAGGCTTAAAAAATGTATTGGTTACTAACGGTTATATTAATGAAGCTCCTCTGGTTAATCTTTTACCTTATATTGATGCGGCAAATATAGATGTAAAGTCTTTCAGAAATGATTTTTATCGGGAATATTGTGGAGGAACCCTTAGTGATGTTTTACGGACGGCGGAAATTATGGAGCATCATAATAAGCATATAGAATTTACTAATCTGTTAATTGCCGGGTTGAATGACCGGGAAGAAATAATCGAGGATATGGTAGATTGGATTTATTCTTTATCTCCTGATATCCCCCTCCATTTTTCACGTTATTTTCCCTGTTACAAAATGACGCGTGAAGCAACCCCCTGGCCTGTTCTGGAAAGGGCAAGAGAGATTGCCTTGAAAAAATTACATTATGTTTATTTGGGAAATGTTGTAGAAGAGAAATCATCCTCGACTTTTTGTCCGGCTTGTGAAGCGGAGCTTATTGAACGAAGAGGATATAATGTTAAAATAATTAATCTGGAAGACGGGCATTGTAAAAGATGTGGTGAAAAAATTAATATTGTTGGTTAGGAAAAGAAAAATACCTATCAATTTTTCCCCCTGGGGGATTTTGACAAAAGATATCGAATGGTAAATCTGTTCGTAGTCGCTCAATTTATTGAGCAAAAATGTTTAGGATTGGGAAGTTTGCCTGTCCGCCAGTCTGTAAGGCGGGAACAAGGGAAAATAAAGGCAAAATATATTTCTCTCTAGACGCATAATTTTACCCTATGGGCACGCAAAAACAAGCTAAAAATGAAAAACTCGCTTTGCTCAAACAGTTCCATTTTTTTTACGCTTGTTTCTGCTAAAATTTGCTATATCGTTCGAAACACATTTCACCTTTATTTTTTCTGTTTGTAGTTGCTCCATTTATGGAGCTGTCTTTATCTTCTATTTTTTTGATTCATAACTTATAACTGTAGTTCCTGTCTATGAACTATCGACTGCTGGAGCGGAGCGGAAGTCCACCAATCTTTAGTCCAGATGCCTTTGTGCCTGTCTTTTGTTTGTTGTCTTTTATCTATGGACTATCGACTGTGGACTATGGACTGTTTTTGTATTTATATTCACATTATTTAGTAAAAAACAAATATTTTTGTAAGATTTTTACTTATTTATCATCTAATCTAAGTGAAAGGAGAAAAATACCATGAAATGCAAAAAAGCAAAAAAACTAATTTCTTACCAAATAGACGGCCAAATTAAAGCTAATGACCTAAGCGAATTAAAAAACCATCTACTCCTTTGCCCTCATTGTAATAAAGAATACAAAGAACTTTTTGATTATAAGAATCTATTTAAGGAAACTTTTGATGATGTTACTCCCCCGGCTCTCTCTTCCCGTTTTGACCGGGTTTTTTACCGGCGTCTGGAAGAACAAACCATTTTACAAAAAACAAACATATTAGAAAAATTCATCCTACCCTACAAGCGTATATGGGCTAAAGCAGGCATATTAGTAACAGCAGCAGTTTTAATCGTCACGCTAATTATTCCCAAAAACAAACCAATGGAAACACCGCTTAAAATGGCTGAATCCAATTTAAGTACTTTAATTGAAAGTGCTGTGGCAAAAAGTAATGAAACCGAGGTGAAAAACTTCGTAGATTTACAGGCAAAAGAAATCTTACAAAATTTTTTGTAAGATTTAGATTATATTAACATCTAATAAAGCAAAAGGAGGTGGAAAAAGAAAATGAAAAAGCAAATAAGCAAAAAAGGATTATTTAAAGAAATTTTGAAAAAATTTAATCGAAAAGGAAAGGAGGAAGAAATAATGAAGAAAATCAGTAAAATAAGTTTAGTCTGTCTGGCAGTCTTAAGTTTGATAGTTGTAGGAGGAGTATTCGCCCGGGATTATGATTTGGTTAATGAATACCGTAGGGAAATTCGCCTGAGCAATGAAAGAGCATCAACCCAACGCAGTATTACCGGTGATACCAGAACTGCAGAATACGAAACAGGGAAAACCATCACTGATGTTAATGGTTACCGGGTAGAAATGGAGCAATATATCGAAAGAACAGACCTTGCAGCTAACCAGTACAAATTAGTTGTACTCAATAAAAGAACAGAATTACCTCCGGAAAAGCAACTTACTGAAGGGTATTCATTACAAACCTTTAATAAAGACCTACCTGATAATTTAGGGGATTTATACGGCAAAATGAGTGGAATAGGTCAAGCACCGGAATACTATGCTACCGATATAGAAACCAGAGTATCCAACCCTGAAGGTGATAGTTGGCAACACGATTCGGAAGGGGGATTTCTCCACGAATATGCTACAAATGGTAGTTGTAGAGTTCTTTATGAGGTAGAAAAAACATCAGTCAATGATATCCCCAAAATAAAAGTAGAAAGGAAAGATTATGATTTTCATCGCGAAGGCAACCAAACTTGGTCGGTGCCTAATAGACAGGGAGAATTAGCAATACTCTACAACGGACAGACAGGCCACCTTGATCTTGCAATATTACCCGCTTTGGATATACATATAAGTGGATCAGAAGCGCACTGGAGTGGAAAATTAATCTTTGTCGATGGTACTTTTATTTCTCACGAGCATTACCGGATTAACGATAAAGGAGAACCGCTGACCTGGAGAAAATTGTTCGGAGAAGGATTAACCATTGAAAACTGGCAGGAAGAAATCAGCCAATGGAATAATGAACACATCCTCGGAGCAAGTGAATTTAATGGAAGAAATATCGATATCGTCTGGTCACCACATAGTCTTGCTCTGGAAGTATTTCGCACTGACATTATTCCAGAAGATAATTAATAGGAGAAAATTTATCTCTATTGATGTAGAAACAAAACACAGAGGGAAGATAAAAAGTTTTCCCTCTGCGTTTATTTTATCTTGACAATTAGTTTTGTTATTTGTTAAACTTATTGACGATGTTACAATAATGCCTCATCCTCCAAATCCGCCTGAGGCGGATGAGACGGAGCGGAATGACCCGCCTTAAGGACTGTCGGGCAGACAGAATACTGTATTTTGCAAAAATCTCACGAACTAACCAAAGGGGGAATGCTTGAAAATGTTTAAAAATAAAATTACTGTCGGATTATTTATTTATTTTTTTGTTTTTTCTTTTTTCTTTTTTATATCAGCTGAAGCGAAAATAGAAGTCGTTCCTTTGCTTGATTTAAAATTAGGTGGAGGAAATTCTTATTTTGAAGGGGAATCCAGTTCGTTCGGAGGTAACTTTAGTCTGCATTTAGTACCGGCAATAAGATTTGGTAGAACAACCACCCTGCTTCCCCGCTATAGTGCTTATTACTCAGGATACAGATTAGCTATAGAAATAGAAGATGAAGAAAGCCTCTATCAACAATCTTTTGACCATACACTCTCGCTTAAATTAATCCAGGAAATTTTACCCGATTTTAAATTCAGGGCAGAATACGGCCAGGATACGGAACTACTCAAAGAAACCAAGGACGAATCATGGGGTGATGGATTATATGATTATAACAGTCCCTATACTAATTTCGAGTTAGAAAAAAAATTCCCCATAGGAAACGGCTCTTCATTTCTTCTGGGAGGAGGAATGAGACTCTATAATATTACTTATCCCAACTATCAATCTCTATCCAGCGAAATAGGACTGGAATTAATGGGAAAAAATGTTCTGGATAATAAAAATGCGGATGTTTTTATTAATGGTGAAATCTTCTGGAATTCAAAATATTTCACTCACTGGAAATTTACTCACACCAGAAGCGATTATAACGACCAAAAAATAATTACTAATTCCGGAGAATATTCCAATGAAAAAAGAAATGACCGGATTAGCAATTTTACTGTCGGTTTAAATTTTAATCCGGACAGAAAGTATTATCTGGGTTTTGAGGAAGACGGATATTACAAAATATATTCGGGAATAGATCTGGTTTTTAAAACGAAAACCTCCAATCAAAACCATTTTGATACTGAATTTCTAATGTTTACCCCCCACTTCTACAGCTATAATCAAGTAAAATTCATCCCTTCTATTACCTTTAAATTTGTACCTGGTAACACCAATGTTACCTTAAGTTGTAACTTTTCGTTTAAAAATTATCCCGATAGATTAGCTCAAAATACTCTCGGTGAATATACCAATGACAACCTTTCTTCTCAATCAGGCGGTATAATGCTAAATCTTTCTTCTCCTATTAATGAACGAATTTATGTGGAATTAGGCTGTGGCTATAAAAAAACATCTTCTAATATGAAATACGAAACTTTTTATCAATATAATTATTCTACCGCTGATTATTCAATGGGAATTTGCTATCGGTATTAAATAAACCTTAAAAAATGAAAAAAACAACTTTATCTTTAGTTTTATTAATTCTAATCTTTAATTTGTTTTTTTTGCTGCCTTTGGAAGCAAGTAATCTGATTTCCATTATCAGCCCTCTTGCTATTAGTACCGAAGACGCAGAACAAATTGTAGAAGGAAAAGTAGAAGAATCCTTTATTTCCCGTCTAAAACTTTCGGTAGAACCATTCCTGCCCCGAAAAGGGGAAAAACCAAAAACAGTCATTATTGAGGTTAAAAAAGGAATTTTCAGGGAAAACATTATTCTCTTCCCCGGATTAAATATTATCAGTATTTCCACTTTAAGCGGAAAACACAAACAAAATAAAGCAATCTTTCTAATCACCCACAAACACAAAAAAGAAAATCAATTTCAAACCCCCATAGAACAATGGGGAACTAATTCCCCTATTGTATTTACCACCCCACAAACCCTAAAAACAAACAAACCCAGAGTTTTTATTAAGGGAGTAATTACCAAACCCGAAATTAAAACAATAAAAATTATGGCAATCAATACTATGGATTTTTTAACCAGTAAACCTATATCTTCTTCCCGGGAAGAAAGAATTGATTATCATGAGGTTAAAATTAAAAACTTGCAATTTGGCTTTCCGGTTAAATTAACCGAAGGTTTGAATATAATTATTGCCCGTCCCAGCCTGCTTTCCACTGAAACAATTGACCCAACTATCCTTCAAATAAAAACCCTTATTTATGAAAAGTTATCTTCGCAAATTTTATTAGATGAACCGCAAATGCAAGACGGAACCCTGATTATAAAAGGAAAAGTAACAGATCCTGCAATTAAAAAAGTGCGAATAAATGTTTCTGCTTTGGTTAAAGAAGAAATTCGCCCGGGAATACAATCCAAAACACTGATTAATAAAAAAATAAAAGTAAACAACAAGGGTGAGTTTGCTCTCAAATTAGCGCTGGAGAAAAAAGGACTTTATATAATAAAATCCCCTCCTACTATCAATGTGTGGGCGAACGGAAATAACGCTACAAAAACTATCCTTAAATGGTAAAAAAAAATACGCTGATTTCTGTGACTTTTGCGAAAAAATTGAGCAAGTCTTCGAGTTTTAGCAAAAATATAAATTTTAAATAAAAAAAATCCCTAAAAAAAATAGGGATTTTTAAAATTAGATAATTTTTTTATAAAAGCCGTTCTTAGCTATAAACCGTGTAATCCATCCAGGGAAAAATATTATCTTTATATTCTATATCGGAAAGCCAATCTTTATCTATCTTATCTTCTTTTATATCATTATATAATTTGGTAAACCGATTAAGATGTTCTTTGGTCCTTTTCTGCGCATAACTAACTACTGTCCCGGTAGTCATAATAAAAGCCCAATCACTACTCTGGGCTAAAAGTAATTCCCTCGCTGCCTGATTTAGCGCCTGTTCTTTAATCCCATTCGCCTGAGGATTTTCCCTGCTTACCTCCATCATTCTCTCTACCGCTTTATGTAAATGCCTATAAATCCAGTCATTAGAACCATTCAACCAACACTCATTATATCCTTTATCCCCCCATGTTGACATAGAAGGAGTAACGACTTGATTTCTAGGGTTTTCCCTTAAATATTCTATTGGTGTAATTAATCTTATCGTTTTCTGATCATAATGAATTTTTCGGAATAAAAAATCAATGAAAGCTGGACCTTCATACCACCAGTGCCCAAACAATTCCGCATCGTAAGGAGAAACAATTATGGGTTTCTTTCCCATTAAATCGCTAAGATATTCTAACTGTTTTCCCCTATTAAACACAAAATTGCCTGCATGAGCAGCAGCTGCATCCAGAGCATCTTGCGGACAATATGGCTTTTTATCATATAAAGGAACCTGTCCTGTAATCTTATAATATTTAATTCCTATATTCTTTCTTATCCCATTAGACTGTAAGTGCGGCCGAATATATTCATAATCAGCATCATAACCTAAATCACGGTAGAACTCTCTATAACGAAAATCACCCGGATAACCCGTATTTGCACTCCAGACCTGATGGGATGACTCTGTATCCCGAGCAAAAGCTGCAACCCCTGAAGGACAAAAAACCGGCGAAAAAACTCCATATTTCGGCCGCGGGTTACCATACATTAATCCATGAGTATCGATAAAGAAAAATTTAATTTTTTCTTCTTTAAGAACCTCATCAATGCCCGAACCATAAGCACATTCTGAAAGCCACATCCCTCCTGGTTTTCGTCCAAAGCGCATTTCATAATCTCTCACTGCAACCTTTACCTGTGCTTCTTTTGCTTTTTGATTAACCATTAACGGTAAAATACCATGAGTAGCACATCCGGTAATAATTTCTACTTTTCCCATATCCTGAAATTTTTTAAAAGCCGAAAGAACATTCTTATGATATTTATCTTCAAAGATATAACGCGCTGTTTTAAATTTTTTCTCGTACATTTGAGCCACATTGCAAAGCTCAGGAATCCATTGTAAACGTTTCACCTCTTTTTCTGATAATTCAATCAATTTATATAGATACCGAAGATACCGCTCCCGCAGTAGGGAATCAGAAAGCATGGCACATAAAGGAGGAGTTAAAGATAAGGTAAGCCTAAAATCAATATGTTCTTCTACTAATCGGTCAAAAATCTCAATTAACGGAAGATATGTCTCGGTAATTGCTTCAAAAAGCCAGTCCTCTTCCATAAAATCTTTATGCTCAGGATGACGAATAAAAGGAAGATGTGCATGCAATACAAAACATAAATACCCTTTTTCCATTTATAATTCCTTTTCTATTAATTTAATTATTGATTTTAAGAATTTTGTTAGTTTGTTTGGCAATTCACGATAATCTTAATATCCCGTTTTTCTTTTCTATTTTTAGAAACCGCCTTGATAGGAATTTGCTGACATCCATCGGGTAACGCCATCCTTAAAGAAAATGTTCCATCCGGCTTCAGGGGTACTTCTTTCCCCTGAACACTTAAAACAGCATCCGACTGAGTAGCCCCACAAATTGTTAATTCCGCATTAGCTACAAACCAAAATCCATTCGTTTCCGTTTTATTCCATATTCCCAAAGAAGATATTCCCGGAGAACTCACAGAAATAATCTCTTTCATTTCCTCAAAAAGCCTTCTTTTCACCTCGACTGAACTTTTACCAATTTTCTCAATATTTACTAATCGCATTAATTTCTCAAAATCTCCCTTTACCATCATCCATTCTTCATCAGCGATATCAGATATTCTTCCTGTTGGTAAAGTGATAATATTAGACCGGGCTAAAACGAAAAAATCCCCTCCCGGAATATGCAAACCAATATCCACACAACAACCTTTTCCGCTTTCATTAATATTAATATACCAATTATTAGCTCCGGAAGGAAGCTCAATATCAAAAAAACGATGAGCATTCAACCCGTTAAAATCAATATTTGTGACATCATAAAACCTTAAAATATAAGGTATTTTTTGAAAAATATCCTTGCCAAATCTTTCTTTTACTTCCGTTTTTTTTGACTCATTAATCTCCCAATAAGCATAAATCATTACGGGATCACGCGGCAAAATAACAATTTTATTGTCTTCGTAATTTAAAGGCAAAGAACCTCCCACATCTACATAAACACCTTGCTTTCTGGAAACATAACTACCCTGAGAAGCTGTTGCTTCTTCCCCCTTATCATGTCCCATAACCCTTTCCCCTTTCTATCTCATCTTTTTTGCACAAACAAACATTTTTGGGCCCAAAACCTAATTTATATATTACTCTTTTCTTTTGTCCCTGTCAAGACAAAAAAAACCTTTTTTTCTAAAATAGGTGCTTTTTAAAATTATAAAAAATTACACCGATTTTGTCGTCTAAGTTTTAATCTGTGTAATCTGGTTTCTAATCTGTGAAATCAGGAACTGCTGGGTTTTTCAGCAGACCCTAAATATATCCCTTACATAAATAATAAATAAACTTTATATACTCATTATTTACACGGACAAGACCTTTTTCGGAAGACCACCAATTGTTTGCGGAAAACCAGCTATCCTGGACAGGATAAAACATTAAATTTATAGCACTTTTCTTAAATCTTTTTTTAAATACAAAAAAAGCTCTCTTTATATGGTATGGCTCAGTAACAATAATAAGCGATTTAAACCCATATTTTTTAACGATTTTTTTAATAAGCAATGCATCATCATAAGTACTATGAGACTCCAACACAATAATTATATCTTTTTCTTCAATACCCTTTAACATTGCTTCTTTTTTCGCCAATTGTGCCCAATGCACTTCTTCTAAAGAAGGAACATCTATTTTTTCTCCGGTAAAAATAATTTTTTCAGCATATTTCTCTTTAAAAAGTTTTATTCCCTGATGGGCCCTTTCCTTTTCTCCTCCCCCTAACACCACTATAACATCCGCCGGTTTTATGGCTGTTTGAAAAACAAGATATTCTCCTATCTGAATTAACCAAAACTTATAACTAACTAATAAAAAAATTATAAAGGATATAACAAAAAAAATAATCCTTTTTTTAAATGTCTCTTTTCTCAAAAAAATCATTTTTTTACCATATCCTCTATGTTTTTTCTGAAATGTATCAATTGTAATTTCTACTTACGTGTTTTTTTGGGTTTCCGGGAATATTTTGCTTCTACAATTGTCTTTATTCCACCTCTAAAATTAAATTCCCCGGAAACATTAACCCATTCAGGTTTTGCCGCCTTGACTATATCCTGTAAAATATGATTAACTGCATTTTCATAAAATATACCTAAATTGCGGTATTTACCGATATAAAGCTTTAGAGACTTAAGCTCCACACAATATTTAAAAGGCATGTATTTAATAATAATCGTCCCAAAATCAGGTAAACCGGTCTTGGGACAAATAGATGTAAATTCAGGAATAACAATAGTTATTTCATAATTTTTAAATTGATTTATCCAACATTCAATATCCGGTAATTTTTCCTTGAGTCCTGCTTTTGCATGTTTATCAGAATATTCTCTTTTAACAGAAAGCAATTTTTACCTCCTTAAAATATTTCATTTTTTTTCTAATACTAAATTCGATAAGAAATAAGAACATTTCCCCGCCCATTTTTTTCGATCAGGCCCTATCCGAACAGAAAAAGGAACACTAAATCCCGGTTTAAGTATTTTTCCCTTATTAACTTTTTTTTCGCCTTTAGCAATAACATTAAAACTTCTTTCCAAAATAATTTTCTTTTTCTTATCCAAAAGTTTAATATTCATTTTCACATTATTAATAACACTTTTACTTATATTTTTTATTTTTCCCTTTGCTAAAACCGATTCACCTTCTTTTTTGTCATGATAACGTTTTATTTTAAACTTGCTGACTATTACATACTTACCAATCTTTAATGACTTACCATTCTGTTTCGTTTTTTTCTTAATCTGTTGTTTTTTTGCTTTTTTGGATATTTTTTTCACCACAGGGGATTTTTTTACCTTTTTATTCTCCATTACTTTTACTTTGCTTTCTTTCTTTTTTTGTTTCACTGTTTTCTTCTTTTTTTCTGTTATATTTTTCACTTCAGGGGAAATTATCTTTTTATTTAATGCAAATAGATTTAAATCCAGCATTTTTATTTCTTTTTTAATCTGATTATTAGTTTTTATTCCCAATGCTAAAAAAAGCAAAATAATTCCTGTAATAAAAAGCAAAAAATAAAATACTTTTTTTTGAAAGGACTTTATCGGTTTTATCCTATCACTGACTTCCTTTTTATACTGTTCAGCACTTTTCTTAAAACCATCATTTAAACCATTTATTTTCCTCTCCAACGGTTTCATTTTTTCTTCTATTAATTTTAATACTTTAGCACTTAATTTCTCTTCCTCCTTTGCTTCCGAATATCTCTTTATATCTGATATTTCTTCCTGAAATTGTTTTCTCTTTGGCCTCTCTTCTGAATTGTCTTTTTTATCAGCTACTTGTTTTCTTCCTTCCATATCTTTTTTTAAAGCTTCTATTTCCTGTTTATCCATATCTTTACCTCTCTTTACTTTAAAATTTTTATCTGTTCCGGTTTATTTAAAATTATTTCCGGTTTCCCTGCATATTCTTTAATATAACCAAATACACAAACCTTCTTTCCTTGATAAAAACGTTCAGGATTTAACGGAAACAAAGAAAACGAAGACTTAAAAATAACCGCACTAAAATGTCGTCTGTAATCCTGATGAAAATTAAGAAAACAGGCTTTTCCTGAATTATAAGTAGCCACAACCGTTCCTTCCACTGCAACATATTCTCCATAGTAATCTGCTGCGTTTTGCCAGGAAATGACCGGAATTGAATCTGGTGTTTTTTTAATTTCTGTTTGTTGCTTATACAAACAAACAGGGTTTTCAAACCAAGTCTTCGCCAAATACATTATCAAAACAGTTGCTATTACAACAAATCCCAGTCGAACAAGAAATTTTTTTAAATCAATGCTTTGTTTTTTCATTATTTTCATTTTTTATTTTTTTAAGAGGATACTTCAAAACAAGATTATTCAGTAATTTATCTAATTCCATACGTCCCTCCAAATTGAGAGAATCATATCTTTTTGCAAGATTGGCAATTCTGCCATCCTGAAGTGTCAAATGCCATAAACCGTACTGCCGATTTCTTGCCCTTTGTTCTAAAGCAATAAATTCATCTCTTCTACGAAAAGGAAACCGGGTATAAGCATAGGCATAACCCCAACGAATCATCTCAGCATTTATCAGCTTATCCCCAATAAAAACATAGGCTAAAATCCTTTCGTATTTATCCAGCTTATTATGGGGTTCGTATTCCAAAAAACACTTATTTCCTTCAGCCATTTCCTTTAAAAACCCTGTTGCCTCCCGTCCAAATCTCTGTGCCGGAATCACCGGATGATGAACTTCTGGGGAATCAATACCAATAAGGCGAACTATTTTATTATTACTAAGTTTAATTGTATCACCATCAATAACATTTTTTATAAAAAACGGCCCTTCTTTCAAAAACAAAGAAGAACCTTTTCCCTTCGGAATACATTTATTAAAACTTTCCTTATGATTTAATTTTACACGAATTACCGCCATTATTAAAATGATACTTACAGTAATGGCGATAAGCCTCACCAGAAAAATATCCTGACAGAAGGATTTAAAAATATTTTTAGACCGAATAAAAAATCCCATTTGTTCCTTTTTGAACATATCTAAAACTTTCGAATTTAGGGCTTACTGAAAAATGCAAATCCGCCTCAGGCAAAGCACTCTTTGTACAAAATCACCAAAAACCTTGCACTTTTAATTGCATATAAATTTTCCAGTAAGCCTTGATTACACAGATATTAAAGAGATTACACCGATTTTGTCGTCTAAGTTTTAATCTGTGTAATCTGGTTTCTAATCTGTGAAATCAGGGGCTGATGAATTTTTCAGCAGACCCGAATTTATTTTTTCGTCCGTTTTTTTTTATAACAAAACAAATACCTATCTGTCATTATAAAAAGTAACACAAAAAAACCAGGGTGGCAAGATAAATATTAAGAATTACGTATGTTTATCTATCAACACCTCTAAAAAATATTGACATAAAAGAGAAAAATATTATATATTATTGAAAGGATAAAAGTCAATCATTTCCCTCCAAATTAAATGAGGGTTAAAAAATTTAGTTTTTATTGAATCTATGGTATAATTAAATGAAGAAAATAGTAGCGGTATTTGATATTGATGGAACGATTATCGATTTTTTTTCGGAAAGGATCTTTTTACTTTTTTTATTGTCAAAGGGGAAATTTTTTATAAATGATTTATTTAATTACGCGGTAAATTTACTGCAAACAACCAACAGGGGATTTATATTTGCTACTAAAGGCAACAAAGCATATTTCAAAAACAAAGACAGCAAAGAAATAGAAAAACTGGCTCATATTTGCTTTAGGCAACATCTCCTCAAAAGAATTTTTACCCGAGCCAAAGAGAAAATTGAACAACACAAAAAGAAACAACATGAAATAGTTCTTCTTTCAGGAACATTATCTTTTCTATTAAACGAATACAAAAATTATTTTGGGGTAAAAAAAGGATATGGTACAACATTGGAAATTAAAAATGGCAGGTTCACCGGAAAAACTTTAGGAATATATCCTTACGGTGAAGGCAAAGCTGAAATAATAAAAAAATATTTCGATAAAAACCAATATGACTTACCCCGTTCTTTCGCTTACGGCAATCATCTCTCAGATATAAAATCGCTTAAATTATTTGGAAATGCTTTTATTATTAATCCTGATAAAAAATTAGCAGCAATTGCCAGAGCGGAATCAATAAAAATAGAGTATTTCTGATTTTAAAATCAATTTTGTTTTACTGCACATCCCTTACAAATCAATCTCATCCTACATTTTGAACAGGTTTTTTTCCTATTAATGGCTCCGCTGTAGATGGAAACAAGTAACAACAAAATTAATATCATTAGCTTGAAAAATACAAACTCCTGAAAAATTGAAATAAGAAGAAAAATAAGTGGAATAACAGTTAAAAGCCCATAAGTAAATGGCGCAAGCTTTTGCCCGTAACTATCCTTAAATTTTTCAATATTCCCTCCTTTGAAAAACAAAGTGGAAAGTTTACCCCATCCCAGGCAACACCACCGATTATAATAACAACAATTTGTGCAAAGCAATTTCCGCAAAATGATACCTATCATTATTATGGCAAATAAAAGATAAATCCAGCCCGTCAAAGGACAAAAAAGCCGGCAACTAATCGTCCCTAAGAAAACCCATAAAATCATCAACAAATTACCCTGAAAAATAGTTGCTTTAGAGTATTCTTTTAATCCTTGTTCATAAATTTTAATTTTACTTTCCATTGTTATTTTTCGATAAAATTTTTAGTTTCTTTGAATCTTATTGACCTGTCATTTTCTCCAAATCTGCTGTTTTCTTCAGATCGCTTAACTGCTTTTCTAACATTGCAATTTTATCTCGCGATTGTTGTGTAAAATTTTCCAATTCTTTTATCGAATTGGCATTATCCATCAATCGCCTTTCCATACCAAAAAGAATAATAAATGCACAAACCAAAGCAAATAACCATAGCATTTTTCTCGCCCCCCTTTCAATATATTATAACTTCTATTGCTTTATACTTTTCTTTTATTTATTAATTTGCTTTTTAGATAACCCGGACGGTATCGTCTTAAGCACAGACTTTGTTACCGCAGAATCTGAATTTAAAAATAATGTCTGTGTTGGATAGGCAAATTCAATTTTTCTCTTTTCAAATTCTTCCTTAATAGCAAAATTAATCTCCTGCTGAACATCCATGTATTTATTATAATCACTACTCAAAACATAATAAACTACCTCAAAAACAAGGCTAAAATCTCCGTAGGAAAAAAAATGTGCCCGGTCAAAAACAGTATTATCAATGCCCTTGATAATATTGGTAATTATTATGGGGATTTCTTTTAATTGTTTCGAACCTGTCTGATATGTAACTCCCAACTTAAACACTACTCTGCGTTTATTCATTCTTTTATAATTACGCAGGCGGGAATTGGTAAGATCAGCGTTAGAAAAAACTAATTGTTCTCCCCCTAAACTACATATCCGGGTTGTTTTAATACCAATATGCTCAACTACTCCTAAATAATCGTCTATAATAACAAAATCACCAATCTCAAACGGACGATCGAGAAATATAGCAAAATAACTAAGTAAATCGCCTAAAACCGACTGTACAGCCAGTGCTATTGCTACACCGCCTATTCCCAATCCGGCAATTACTGTCGAAATTTTAAAACCAAGATTATCCAAAAGAAAAATAATACCCAAACCCCAAACAACTACTTTCGTTATTGTAATCATTGTTTGAAAACTCTTTTTTTTAGCCATATCCTTTTCTTTCTTCAGCCAATAATTTTCAAGGATATAAGTAATCATAGCTACAGAAAAACGAATGGTAAGGATAGTTAGAATAGTTACTCCTAAAACATTGATTACTTTAGTCAAATAAGCGGTCAAAATTAAACTGCGGATAGATAAATAGAAAACACCAAAGTAAAGTAATGGAATCAAGGCCTTTTCGACAATACCAACCAGAAAGTCATCTATAATCGCAGTGCTTTTTTCCGTCCATACTTTAAGCCGTTTTAAAACTATTTTTTTGAATACTTTAATAAAAATAAGCCCTAAAATGAAAATAAAAAAACTAATAAGATAATCCAAAAGAGTATTTTGAAAAACTGTTTTTTCCGTCAAAAAAGAAATAATATTTTGAAGCATTTTCTATCCTCCTTTTTTCCTCCGGGTTTTTAAATTTAACGTAATTTTAGCGAAGCCAATGATATTAAAGAAAGAATAATTGCTATAACCCAGAAGCGAATTACTACTTTTGGTTCTGCCCATCCTAATAACTCGAAATGGTGATGCAGAGGAGCCATTTTAAATATTCTCTTTCCTCTAATTTTAAAAGAAATAACTTGCAAAATAACCGATAATGCTTCTACAACAAAAATTCCTCCAACAATAACCAAAAGTAATTCCTGTTTTACTAAAACGGCAATTACCCCTATCGTTCCTCCCAAGAACAAAGACCCCGTATCCCCCATAAACACCTCTGCGGGGTAAGTATTAAACCATAAAAAACCTAACCCTGCTCCAACCATTGCCGCTAATAAAACAACTAATTCCCCGCTACCCGCAACAGGAATAATACGTAAATACGCACTAAATTTGGCATGCCCGGCAAAATAAGCAAATATTGCATAAGTCAAGGCAGATAATACAATCGATCCAATAGCTAAACCATCTAACCCATCGGTTAAATTCACCGCATTAGAAGCTCCTACGATAATTAAAAGTACCAAACCAAAATATAAAAACCCCAAATCTATAAAAAAATCTTTCACGAAAGGAATATTCACTTTAGTAGCAAAATCAGCATTAGAAGGATGAAAATAAATATAGGTTATCACAAAAAAAGCTAAAATCAATTGTCCTCCTAATTTATATAAAGCCCGCAAACCTTGTGTATGTTTTTTTACTACTTTAAGATAGTCATCTATAAAACCTAACAAACCTAACCACAAAATGGAAATTACGGATAAAAAAATAAAAGGATTGGTTAATTTAGCCCAGAGAAAAACAGAAATTAAAAGCACCAGTAATATAATTATCCCTCCCATGGTAGGAGTACCAGCTTTAGACTGATGAGAAGGAGGACCTTCCGGACGAATATGCTGTCCAATATGCAATTTTTTAAAACTTCTTATCATTCGGGGAGCTAAAAAGAAGCTGACAATTAAAGAAGTAATTATCGCTCCACCCGCCCGAAAAGTAATATATTGAAATATATTAAAGGGAGAAAAATATATGTGAAGAGGATAAAGAAAATGATAAAACATTTAAATCACACCTTTTTACTGCTATTTTTTAATTCTCTCACTACTTCTTCTAATTTCATTGCCCTGGATGCTTTAAATAAAAGCATATCTTTTTTTTGTATAATCTTTTTTAATTCAAAAGTTAGTTTTTTTCTATCTTTAAAAACGAAAATATTTCCTTTTTTCATCCCAAATTTTCTTGCCTCCTGAGCAGTAAGAGCAGCTAAATCTCCTATAGTGAATAAAATATCACAAGCCTTTGCCGCTATTTTTCCCGTTTTTTTATGTTCCTTAACAGCATCTTTTCCCAATTCTAACATATCACCCAAAATTAATATTTTCTTTCCTGCGGAAGATCTTCCGGAAAATGTACCGATAGCATTTTTCATTGAAACAGGATTAGCATTATAAGCATCATTTATAACTTCAATATCTTTAAAAAAAAGTTTTTCCATACGCATAGGAAGAGGAGAAAAATTTTCTAATGTTTGTTTAATTAAAGATATATCTATATTTAAATTCCAACTAACGGCACTTGCTGCCAATGCATTATAAACATTAAAAATACCTAACATAGGCAATCTGATTTTTTCCTGTTTATCTTTTATATGCAATTTAAACTCTATACCATAAGATAAATTTTTTATATTAGTAGCATAAATATGTCCCCTGTTTTTTACTCCAAAACTTAACCACTTACATTTTATTTTATTAGTTTCTAAAATTCTCCTGAATTTAACATTATCTATATTTAAAATCGCCACCCCTTCTTTTGCAGATAACGCATTTATCAATTCCATCTTCCCTGATAATACATTTTTTAGAGAACCGAAAGACTCAATATGAGCATTAGAAATATTAGTAATCAATCCTATTTGAGGATTAGAAATCTGTGCTAAACGCGCTATCTCTCCGATGCTACTTGCTCCCATTTCCAAAACACATATACGATGTTTCTTTTCTAACTTTAAAAGAGTTAAAGGCAATCCTATCTGATTATTTAAATTACCTTCCGTAGCTAACACAGAAAATTTTCGTTTTAAAATAGAAAAAATCATTTCCTTAGTAGTAGTCTTTCCGTTACTTCCGGTAATTCCTATAACCAAACAATCAAACATTTTACGATAATACCCGGCTAATTCCTGTAAAGCCAACAACGTATCGTCAACTTTAATTACTAACAAGTTTTTTTTTTCAATAATCGAATCAAACCCCAAAGGAACTTGAGAAAGAACTACTCCTGACGCACCTTTTTTAATTGCTTCCCCAACAAAGTTATGCCCATCAAAATTCTCACCTTTTAGAGCAACAAATAAATCATCCTGCTTTAATTTTCTTGTATCAATAGAAATATTTTTTACTGTTTTTCTCCTGTTTTTCTGTAAAACTTTTCCTTTAATTACTTTCACTAATTTTTCTATATTAATTTTTGTCATTTTTATCCTTAAATTTTTTTCTTAACATATCTCTTACTATTTTACGTTCATCAAAAGGAATAATTGCCGCTAAAATCTGACAGGTCTCATGGCCCTTTCCCGCAATAAGCACAAAATCTTTTTCAGCAGCATAATCTAAAGCTTCTTGTATTGCTTTCCGCCTATCTAAAACAACTTTGTAATTAGTACTTCCTATTCTTTTTATACCAACTTCAATATCCGTAACAATTTTTTTAGGATCTTCACTTCTGGGATTATCCGAAGTAATCCAGACAAAATCACTATTTTTTACGGCTATTTCCCCCATTAAAGGACGCTTACTTCTATCTCTATCCCCGCCACAACCAAAAACAGTAATAATCCTTTTAGGATTTAAATGCCGTGCCGTACGGATCGTCCTTTTCAGTGCATCCGGACTATGGGCAAAATCTACCACACAAGTAAAGTTTTGACCTTCGGAAATTATTTCAAATCTACCGGGAACAAATTTCAGAGCTTCTAATCCTTCCTTAATCTTGTCTATTGAAACACCCTGTATTTGTGCAGCAGCACTACTGGCTAAAGCATTATATACATTGTGCCGTCCGATAAGATTTAAACGAATAGAAACGTCCCCCTGAGGAGTACAAAGAATAAAAGAAGTATATTCCAAATTAAATTCTATTTTTTTAGCGAAAAAATCCCCTTTCGTTTTAATTCCATATTTGACTACCGGAACTTTTGTTTTTTCTATTATATACTTACTTGCTTCATCATCAATATTTATTATAGCAAATTTTTGTCCTTTTTTCTTTGAATTTTTACCTAATTCGGCAAATAACCTGGTTTTAGCATTTAAATATCCCTCCATGGTCTGATGATAATCCAAATGATCAGGGGTTAAATTAGTAAAAATTGCTATATCATACTCACAATTTGTTACCCGATGTTGTAATAAGGCGTGAGAGGAAACTTCCATCACTGCAATATCAAAATTTTCTTTTACCATTTTTGATAAAATTTCCTGCAGTTGCACACAACTGGGAGTAGTAGTAAAAGAAGGAATCACTTTCTTTCCCAAACGATAAGAAACAGTCCCCAATACTCCTACTTTGTCTCCATTTACAGAAAAAATTGATTCTAAAAAATAAGTAATAGTAGTTTTACCATTAGTTCCCGTAACACCTATCATTTTAAGTTTTCTCGAAGGATTTTTATAAAATTCGGAAGATAAAACCGCCAAAGAATAACGGGTATCCGGGGTAACAACCAAAGTAACGTCTTTAATATCCAATTTCCTTTCTGTTACAATTATTGTTGCTCCATTGGATAAAGCTGAAGAAATATAATCTTCTCCGTTTTCTTTTTCCCCCACGATGCAAACAAAAATAAAATTTTTTCCCACTTTGCGGGAATCATTGGAAATCCCTTGAACCATTATATCCGTTGAACCATAAATTTTTTTATCTTCTAAACAATTAAGTATTTCCTTTAATCTTATCATCTTTCATTAATTCCTTTTCCGCTTGAAAAAAGAGTCCGGAATCTTTTTCTCGTGGAATATTTAAATAATTCATTATCTGAGAACCTACCCGGGAAAAAACAGGTGCGGCAATAACTCCACCCCAATAATCTTTTTTAGATTCATCAAAAATTACTAAAATTGCTATTTGAGGATCATTTAAAGGTAAAAAACCAACAAAAGAAGAAACATATTTGTTCTTTTCATAATTATTAGTTTTAACATTTATTTTCTGAGCCGTCCCTGTTTTGCCTGCTACCCTATATCCATGAATAGCCGCAAATGTACCCGTTCCATCCTTTACTACTCCCTCTAATATTTCTACCATCTTTTCTGCCGTAGAAGAAGAAACCACTTCCCGCACTTTTACCGGCTTAAACTCTTTAGCAATTTCCCCTCTTGCATTTACCACACATTTTACTATTCGAGGTTGCATAAGAACTCCTGAATTTGCTATACAGGAAAAAGCAGAAATTAATTGAATTGCAGTTACTCCTATTTCCTGCCCAAAGGAAATAGAAGATAACGACCGCTTTGACCATCGTTTAGGTGAAGAAAGTATGCCTTTTACTTCATTAGGAAGATCTATTCCTGTAAGATTTCCAAACCCAAAATTCCGTACATATTTATAAAAATCCCTGTTTTTCATACGAAAAGCAACCTTGCTCATTCCAATATTACTGGATTTTTTCATCACTTCGTCAAAAGTTAACCACTCTTCTTTTTCATGGTCATGAATATAAAATCCTTTCGTATAATACTTACCATTTTCACAAAATATTTTTTCTTTACGCTTTACTGTTCCTTCTTCCAAACTTGCAGCAGCAGTTACCATTTTAAATGTTGAACCAGGCTCAAAAATATCGCTAACTGCCGCAGATTTTAAATGTTTCACATTAAACGCAGTTAACCTATTAGGATTAAAATTGGGATAATTAGCCATTGCCAATATTTCCCCGGTTTTTATATTTTGTACAACAATAGTCGCTGCTTTTGATTTAGAGTTTATAAATGTTTTTTTTAATTCTTTTTCTGCAATATACTGAATCACTTTATCTATGGTAAGCACTACATTATGACCGGAAAAATCAACAACCTTCTTACCTGTCTCTGTATTCTTTTTGCCTTTTCGTTTAAGATAAGAATCAAAATAATATTCTATTCCCGCCAATCCCTGATTATCTAAACCAGCCACCCCTATAACCTGACAGGCTAATTCATTCTGAGGATAAAAACGTTTTTCTTCTTTTATAAAGCAAATTCCTGCAAGATTTTCCTTTTTAATTTCTTCAACAATTTCCGGATCAAGTTTTCTTTTTATCCACACAAAAGATTTGTGGGATTTTAATTTTCGTACAGTTTTTTTATAATCTAAGTTTAAAATAGAACAAAGTTTGCGCACGCAGGTTTTACGATTTTTTATCTTATAAGGAACTGCATAACAAGAATCCACCATAATACTTACGGCTAATTCTCTCCCCTTACGATCATAAATATTCCCCCTTGTAATCTGAGTTAAATTAGAAGGAATGACATATTTTTGACCCTTACTTTTTTTAAGATAAAATTGATGTTGGCCAATTTGAATCTGGCCCAATTTAAAAGCAAGAAACAGAAAACAAAAAATAATACCACAAAAAACAATTTTAATTCTCCCTTTAGAAATCAAAATATATCCTCCTTTCACCCGTAAGATTTACCCCCCCCTACAATTAAGATTACGAATACAAGCCAAGCCGCAGTAAGCCACGGGGTATCAATTAATGTCACTCCTGCGAAAACAGGAGTCTATTCTGGATTTCCGCTGAAGTTTATCCCGCACTTGATGCGGGGCGGGAATGACAGGCAACGAAGCAAGCTTCGGGGAATTGACCCGAAACGATTAAAAAACCGTGAACCGTGAACTGTAAACCGTAAACCGTAAACCGTTAAACAATTGAGGTTAGTTATGGATTATAATTCCATCGACAGAGAAATAGAGACTTTAGGAGATCCCGGATTATCTTCGCCTATTTTAAGAGGGAGAAATAGCATAAAAAGTCAAAATTTTGTTTCCGACGATGACAGGATA
>JAUVLC010000025.1 GCA_030595925.1 Clostridia bacterium
AGATATAGAGAATTTCGGCAAATAGGGGCGGAATTATTTGGAAGTGATAATACCAGGAGTGATGCAGAAATTATAAATGTGTTTGTGGATTTTTTCAGGAAGGCAGAGTTGAAAGAGAAGGATTTCAAATTACACATTAATAATGTAGGATGCGAGGATTGTAGAAAAAAGTATAAAGCGGTTTTTACTAATTCTATGCAAGATAATCTTTCTAAGCTTTGCGATGATTGCCAGAGGAGATTTTCCCGCAATCCTTTTAGAGTGTTGGATTGTAAAAATAAAAATTGCAGAGGTTATGTTGAAAAAGTGCCTCTTATTTCTGAGTGTTTATGTCAGGATTGTAAGAAAAAAACAGAAGAAGTAAAAAAATATCTTGAGAATTTGGGCATAAAATATGAGGAAGATCCTTATTTAGTAAGGGGTTTAGATTATTATACCGGTATAGTTTTTGAAATAAAAAGTAGTAAATTAGGAGCACAGGATGCCATTGCTGCCGGGGGAAGGTATGATACACTGGTTAAAGATATGGGGGGGCATTCTGTACCGGCAGTTGGTTGTGCGTTGGGGTTAGAGAGATTGTTAGAAGTGGTAAATTCAGAAAAGATTGATTTGCTCATAAAGAAAGAATTAGGTGTATATTTTGCTTGTTTAGGAGAAAGGGCTTTAGCCAAAGGTGTTGATTTGGCCGGTGAGTTACGATGTAATAAAGTTTCCTGTCAGGTAGATTATAATGAAAAAAGTCTGAAAGCACAATTAAAAGAAGCGGATAGATTACAGGCAGGGTTTGCCGTTATTATTGGGGATAGGGAACTCCAAAAAAATATAGTAATTTTAAGGGATATGAAGAAAAAAACACAGAGAGAAGTAAAATCAACAAAATTGGAATTGATGTCGGCAATAAGAGGTTATGATAAAACGACGTTTCAACGAAGAAGTGAACAACAAATACATGGCATAAACTCATAAAAAGGAAAAGAAAATGAAATTAAAAAGGACTCATTATTGTGCTCAACTAAACAAAGATAATGTCGGACAGGAGGTAGTGGTTTGTGGATGGGTACATTCACGGCGTGATCATGGGGGAGTAATCTTTATTGATTTAAGGGATAAAGGAGATATTCTTCAGGTAGTTTTTGATGCCAAATTTGAAGTTGCTCATAAATTACGTAGTGAATATGTTTTATCTGTTAAAGGAAAAATAAGAAGACGCCCGTTAGATACGGAAAATCCTCAGTTAAAAACAGGGGAAATTGAGCTTGTTGCCGAAGAAGTGGAATTATTGAATAAATCGCTTACCCCCCCCTTTGAAATTTCTGAAAAAACAAAAACTTCGGAAGAAATCAGATTGAAATATAGATATCTTGATTTAAGGCGGCCGCAGTTATTGAAAAATTTCTCTCTGCGCCATAAAGTAAGTAAGATAATAAGGGATATATTAGACAAAAGAGGATTCATAGAGGTAGAGACTCCTATTTTAACTAAATCTACCCCTGAAGGAGCCAGGGATTATTTAGTTCCCAGCAGGGTTAATCCCGGTGAATTTTTTGCTTTGCCGCAATCTCCTCAATTATTTAAACAGCTTCTAATGGTTGCCGGAATGGATAAGTATTTTCAAATTTGTAAATGTTTTAGGGATGAAGACTTAAGAGCTGACAGGCAGCCGGAATTTACCCAGGTGGATATGGAAATGTCTTTTGTAGATGAAGAAGTAATTTTTGCCGTAGTTGAGGAAATAATAAGCACTCTGTTCCAACAAGTATTAAATAAAAAAATAACCCTGCCTTTTCCACGGCTAAGCCATGGGGAGGCAATGGAAAAATATGGAACGGATAAACCTGATTTACGTTTTGGCCTGGAAATTATTGACCTTTCGGGAATAATGAGTAATTGTCAATTTAAGGTTTTTAAGGGAGCGGTGAAAAAAGGGGGAAAGGTGAGAGGTCTTCGGGTTAAAGGAGGGTTTTCACGGAAAGAGATAGAGGAAATGACTGCATGGATTGCTTCTTTTGGAGCAAAAGGTTTAGCCTGGATGAAAGTAACTTCTGAAGGGTTGGAATCAAATATTACTAAATTTTTTTCAAAAGAAGAATTACAGCAAATACAGGATAAAATGCAGGGAGAAGAAGGTGATTTGTTGTTATTTGTGGCTGATAAGGAAAAAATAGTAAATAATAGTTTGGCGAATCTACGGTTGTATCTGGCTGAAAAAAAGAAGTTGATTAATTCTGATAATTTTCATTTTTCCTGGATTATAGATTTTCCGCTTTTGGAATACAGTGAAGAAGAAAAACGGTTGCAGGCTTTGCACCATCCTTTTACCAGTCCAAAAGAAGAAGATATTTGCCTTTTAAGCGAATCACCGCAAAAGGTTCGTTCCCGTGCTTATGATTTGGTTTTGAACGGGTATGAATTGGGAGGTGGGAGTATAAGAATTCATAATGCCTCATTACAACGGGAAATGTTTAATGTTTTAGGTATTTCCGATGCTCAGGCAGAGCAAAAATTCGGATTTCTTTTGAAAGCTTTGGATTTTGGTGCGCCTCCGCATGGGGGAATAGCATTAGGATTAGACAGATTGATAATGCTTATGGTTGGGGCTGATTCTATTCGTGATGTAATTGCTTTTCCAAAGACTCAAAAAGCAATTTGCCTTCTGACTGAATCTCCTTCTCTTGTCACAGAAAAACAATTGCAGGAATTACATATTAAATTGGATATTGTTGAATAGAATATTTTATCTATATGAATTTTTTGATTTTTTAAATAATAATGAATAAAGAAATTTTTTTAAATAATAATGAAGAAAGTTTAAATCTTTGTGGGCAATTTGATGAGAACTTGTATTTAATGGAAAATGCATTCAAGGTCACTATTATTGCCAGAGGGAATAAACTTACTATAAAGGGAAAAGAAAAAAATATACAAAAAACGGAAAAAGTTATAGAAGAGATTTTAGCGGTTTATTGTTCAGGACATATTCTTGAAGAGCAAGAAATTAAATATATAATTGACCGAATTGGGATAGGGGTGAAAGATAAAATGTCTCCGGTTTTTTCCGAAGTGATTTATACAACAGTAAAAGGTGAAAATATAAAATCAAAAACTCTGCAACAAAGAAAGTATATTCAGGCAATTAAGAAGTATGATATAGTTGTTGCTATTGGCCCGGCGGGTACGGGAAAAACTTATCTTGCAGTAGCTTCTGCTTTAGCTGCTTTAAAGGCAAAGGAAGTTTCCCGTATTATTTTAACCAGACCTTTAGTAGAAGCAGGGGAAAAAATAGGTTACTTGCCGGGGGATTTATATGAAAAAGTAAATCCTTATTTGTACCCTCTTTATGATGCTTTTTATCTTATGTTAGGCTCCGAAAAATTTCAGAAATTAAGAGAAGAGAAAATTATTGAGGTGGTTCCTTTGGCTTATATGCGGGGAAGGACGTTGAATGATGCTTTTATTCTGTTAGATGAAGCACAAAACAGTACTGCTGATCAGATGAAAATGTTTTTAACCAGACTGGGATTTGAATCCCGTATGGTTATTACCGGAGATATTACACAAATAGATCTCGAAAAAAAGGACTTTTCCGGATTAGTTCAGATGCAGCACGTGTTAGATAAAATAGAGGAAATTGGATTTGTTTGTCTTACCAGTAAAGATGTAATACGGCATAAATTAGTTAGTAGAATTATTGAAGCTTATTCTTTTTGGGAAAAAGCGAATAATTCTCATAAGTTTTCGAATACGCGGATGCAGCGGAAAAAAGAGTAGTTTTAAAAAAAGGAGAGAATAATGTTTGAATGGAGATTACCGTTAAGGAAGTTGTTATTACGTCTATTGCGGGGAATAAAGAAAAAATCCTCAAAAGC
Source organism: Clostridia bacterium (assembly GCA_030595925.1). GTDB lineage: Bacteria > CBDUZB01 > JAGLHV01 > JAGLHV01 > JAGLHV01 > JAGLHV01. The sequence goes on from JAUVLC010000025.1 coordinate 3,867, forward strand.
TTCTGTTCGAAGAAACGGCGTTTTTTTAGAAAATAAGATGCGTATGCCCATCTGGGCAGTAGGCAGTTTAACTTTTTTTATTTTATATTGGATTTTATTTCTTGAACTTGGCCTGAATTGGAATAATGCAATAGGAATATTTATTTTTGTCTCTTTATTAATTTTTGGTAGTAGATTTTATTTACATCGTTATTCTCCGGAAATTATTTCCAACAACAATCGATTAGCTCTGTTGAGTGTAATAGCAAGTGTGATTGTGTTATTTATGGTAATGGTTGTAGAGCTTAAAATGACTATTCCGGGTATTTCCCCTTATATCGTTCCTATTCCGGCAGCAGCGATGTTGGTGACTATTCTTCTGGGAAGTAGTCCGGCGATAATGATTGTTTTTGCTTTAAGTATGATTTTGAGTATGTTAAATGGCTTTAATTTTAATTGTTTTTTTGTAGGTTTTATCGGGGGGGTAACAGGTATCGGAAGCGTTTTAGGAGTACGCAACAGAAAAGATTTTACACGTGCGGGTTTATTTATAAACATTGCTAATATTTTGTCGATATTAATTCTGGGGTTTTTGCAAAACACTTCTCCTTTTATAATAGGTAAAGATTTCCTATGGGGAATAGGAAACGGATTTTTATCTGTAATTTTAGCGATAGGTCTTTTGCCTTATCTGGAAAGTCTCTTTTCTATTACTACGGATATTAAACTTTTAGAGTTAGCTGATTTTAATCAGCCGTTACTTAAAAGATTGATGTTAGAAGCTCCCGGGACTTATCATCATAGTCTTTTAGTAGGTAATTTGGTGGAAACTGCTGCAGAAATAATAGGGGCTAATCCTTTGTTAGCCAGAGTAGGGGCCTATTATCATGATATTGGGAAGCTTACTAAACCTGAATATTTTATTGAGAATATTCCTACTTTTAAAAGCAAACACGATACGTTAGTCCCTTCGATGAGCAGCCTTATTTTAGTTTCTCATGTAAAAGACGGAGTAGCTTTGGCGAAAGAATATCATATAGATAAGGGAATAGTAGATATTATTCAACAACATCATGGGACGTCTTTAATTCACTTTTTTTATCAGAAGGCTTTGGAGGAATATGAATCAGAAGAAATTGAAGAGGGGACATATCGTTATCCCGGCCCAAAACCTAAAACCAGAGAAGCAGCTTTGATAATGTTAGCGGATGCAGTAGAAGCTGCTTCCCGTTCATTGGAAGAACCCTCTCATCGTAGAATAGAAGAGATAGTGAATAAAATTATTAATAATAAATTTATTGATGAGCAGTTAAATGATTGTAATATTACTTTATCTAATTTGCATCGTATTGCGGAGAGTTTTGTTCATTCTTTGGTTAGCATTTATCATTCAAGAATAGAATATCCCGGATATGGAGAAGAAAAAGAGCAGGAAAAAAGTGAAAATTTTAATTCATAATCTTCAAAAAACAGTAAAAATTAATAACGATTATATGCAAAAGGTTGTAAGGAAAACCTTAAAAGCCAGTGATTCTCTTGTAAATAATGAAATTAAAAAAGATGCAGAAATGAACATCGTTTTTGTTGACAATAAATATATAAAACATTTAAATAAAAAATATTTGAATAAAAATCGTCCCACGGATGTAATTTGTTTTTTAATTGGGGAGAATGGTATGTTCGGGGATGTTTTTGTTTCTGTAGAACAGGCTAAGAAACAAGCAAAGGAACAGGGACACTGGTTAAAGAAAGAATTGACTTTGTTAGTGATTCATGGGGTTCTTCATTTATTGGGTTATGATCATATGACGGAAAAAGAAAATTTTATTATGAGACAAAAAGAAGATAATCTTTTACGGGCATGTTTAAAACTAAATTTTTAAAAAAACATAGAGGAACTTTTTTTTAAATGGATATTATTAAAAATAAAACATTATGGTCGAGTTTTAATAATGCAATCAAGGGGATAATTTATGTATTGAAGACACAACGTAATATGCGGGTACACTTTTTACTGGCATTTGCAGTTTTAATTGCTATTTTATTTTTGAATTTGACGAAAATTGAAGTGTTGATTCTTGTTTTTTCGATAATGCTTGTCTTGATTGTAGAAATGATTAATACTGCAATAGAAGTGGTTATAAATTTGATTACGGAAACTTATCATCCTTTAGCCCGGATGGCCAAGGATATTGCTGCCGGCGCTGTTTTGTTTGCTGCGATAAATGCTTTTATTGTCGGATATTTAATTTTCATGAAATTTGTAAAATTATATTTGGAATCTGAATTAGAAGCAGTGTTGTTTAAAGTGCAGCGTTCATCGGAGTATATTACTCTTATCTGTCTATTAATGGTGGTAATTTTAGTGCTTATGGGGAAGACTATATTTAAAAAGGGCAGTCCTTTGCGTGGAGGGATGCCCAGTGGTCATAGTGCTCTTGCTTTTGCTATTTGGACGAGTACTTTGTATGTTCATCCGGGGAATGTGCTTATTGTTTGTGTGCCTGTTTTTATTCTGGCGGTTTTGGTTGTTCACAGCAGGATTGCTTTAGGAATTCATAGTTGGTGGGAGGGTTTGACAGGAGCTTTTTTAGGGGTGTTGGTTACTACACTGATTTTTCAAATATTTACTTAGTCCTGAGGTATATTTTACTATTAGACAGGGATCAATAACTATAACAAAAAAGAGTTCTGCAAAATGACACATTCTGTCATTCCGCACTTGATGCGGAATCTATAATGTGATTAAAATATCAATAGATTCCTGCTTTCGCAGGAATGACAATAAAGGTAAAAAATCTATTTTGCATAACTCTAATAGCAAAAAAATAAGGGGGGTAGTAGTTGTTTTTATTGAAAGGGTTGAGTTTAGCCTTATTGTTGAGTTTCTCATTCTTTTTTTCGTTAATGGAGACGGTTTTTGTTTCTTTAGATAAATTTAAGATAAGAGAATTAAAAGAGAAAAAATCTTTTTTGATCGTTGATAGACTATTACAAAAACCTTCCTGGTGGTTGACGGATATTTTAGTAGGAAACACGTTGGTTAATATACTGTTTACTACCTTAGCTATAAATATGGCAGTTGATTTTGCTCATAGATTGTCTATTAGGAGGGAATTACTAACAGGTATAACGGTTGTTTTGGTAACAGTCGTTATTCTTATCTTTGGAGAAATTATTCCCAAGACATTAGCCAGGGTGCAAACAGTTAAGTTTTTTTCTTTATTGATTAAGCCCTTTTTAATGGTGGATAAAATTTTGTTTCCGGCGAGTAAATTACTTTTATGGATTACCCACCTTTTTATTAAGCCCAAAAAAGAACAGCCGGAGAAAAAAAAGGTAACTAAAAAAGAATTATATTTTTTTCTTCGTACAGGCAGAAAAGAGGGAGCATTAGAAGAAGAAGAAGAAAAAATAATTTATCGGGTATTAAGTCTGAGAGATATTTCAGTAGAAAAAATAATGACTTCCCTGGGTGAAATAGATGCGATTTCTTTGTCTCAAATTCAGGATAAAGAGAATTTTTTTTATCAGATAATGGAAATAGGAAGATCCCGTATTCCGGTATATGGAGACAATTTTGATGACATAAAGGGGGTTCTTTATGTTAAGGATTTATTATCGGTTATAGGAAAATCGGAATCCTTTTCCATTTCTAATTTTTTGCATTCTCCGTTTTTTGTCGCTCCGGATATGAAAATAGACGATTTGTTTAACGAATTTAATATTAAAAAAATACATATTGCTATGGTAAAAGAAAAAGGAATTTTAAAAGGGTTGGTAAGTATGGAAGATATTGTAGAAGAAATTGTGGGAGAAATTATGGATGAATATGATTTGGCCAGGATTAGAGAAAGGCAATACGGAGGGTTCTCATTGTGATGATTGGAATTATGGCGGTAGGGGTCTTAATGTTTTTGTTGGTAGGTGTTGTTTTTTTTGCAGGAGGAGAAATAGGGCTTACCTCTTTAAGTAAATGGACGGTAAAAAAAATGATAGAAGAAAGAGGGGAAAAAGCATATCCTTTGAAGCGATGGTTAGAAAAACCAAATCAGTTGTTAACCACTATGTTGGTGGGCGGGAATTTAATGGTAATTGCCGTTTCGGCCTGGTCAGCGAATGTTGCTTTAAATTTTTCATATATTATGCAATGGGAAAAGCGGTTAGTACTTCTGATTGCTACTGCTATAACCTCTTTTTTAGTTTTGCTTTTCGGGGAAATAATGCCGAAAGTTTTTACCCGTTATAATGCGGAGAAAGTGTCGCTTTTGGTTATTAGACCTATTCTTTTGATTGATAAAATTTTGAATCCGTTAGTAGTCACTTTGGTAAAGTTTACGGATTTATTTGTTTGTTTTTTTGGCGGGGATACGACAAAACAAAGTAGTTTATTGACGGAGAAAGAAATCCTTCAGTTAATAGATATGAGTCAAAAAGACGGACTCCTGGAAGAAGAAGAAAAGGAAATGATAAATGGAACGTTGGAATTTACTGATACGGTAGTGAGCGAAGTGATGGTCCCTTTATCTGATATGGAAGCAATAGATGTTAGTAAATCTTCCGGGGAAATAATTGATTTGGTAGTTAATATGAAATACTCGCGAGTTCCGATTTTTAAAGATAATATTGACAATATCATTGGTATTCTTTATACCAGGGATTTATTGTATACTACTAAAAACGAATCTCTTTTTGTTCTTCGGGATATTATGCGTCCGGTTTATTTTATAGAAGAAAAACAAAAAATAGGTGAATTATTAAAAGAATTTAAAAAAGGGTATATGCATATAGCAATAGTAGTGGATAAAAACAAAAAACCTTTAGGATTAGTAACTATCGAAGATTTAATTGAAGAAATAATGGGGGAGATTTTAGACGAATATGATTAATTTTTTTTCAGGAAGCAAGCAAACAGGTAAAAAAAATATGGAAAATCAATATAAATGTTTTTGTGAAGAGAGGATATTTGGGTGTATATAACAACGGAGGCTTTTGTTTTAAAATGTTATGATTTGAAAGAAACAGATAAGATTATTACTTTATATACCGGGGATTTAGGCAAAATTCAGGCAGTAGTAAAAGGGATAAGGAAAGCAAAAAGTAAATTAGCTGCTGCTCTGGAACCTTTTACTCATATTGATTTAACTCTTTACCGCAAATCTCAAAACAAATTATTTACTATTACTCAGGTTAAAATTAGACAATCTTTATATAAAATAAAAGAAGATTTTTCGCGAATAGTTTATGGAGATTATTTGTTGGAGTTGGTAGACAAACTGACAGGGGTAGAGGACAAAAATGTCGAACTTTTTAATTTATTAAAAACGTTCCTTTTTTTAATGGAATATAAAAATACGGAACTTGTTTTATGGTGTTTCAAAGTAAGATTTTTGAGATTAATAGGGTACCAAATGTGTTTGGATGTTTGTGCTCTTTGCGGGAAAGAAGTTCAACCTTTTAAAAAAGGGGATGATTGGAAAATAGGGTTTAGTCCCAACGAAGGTGGGGTTCTTTGTTATAAATGCAGAGATATGTGTAGTTATAAAAAAGATATTTCCCCGGGAGCAATAAAAGTATTTAAAAAATTGTTAGAAATAAATTTAGAAAAAATAGATTGTTTAAAATTTTCAAATAAAATGCGTGAAGAAGTAAGGCAGGGTTTACAATATTTTTTGGCATATCATTTGCCCGGGGAATTGAAAACACAACAGTTTATTGGAAAAGTTGACCGGTATAAGCGGTGTTCCCAGGGAATATGGGGATAATGGGAACAATAATTTATTTAAATAAAACAAAATTAGGGAAAGTAATAATCGGATAATTTACATTTGTAAGGTAGAGTATAAAGTTAAAATTATGAACGGAATATGTTTTATAGAGATTATACGTTAATGATAAAATAAAAAACAAGGAGAATGGAGTTAAAATGACTTTTCAGGAAATTATTTTTACATTGGAAAAATTTTGGGCAAAAGAAGGGTGTGTTGTTTTTCAACCTTATGATATAGAAAAAGGTGCCGGAACTTTTAATCCGGCCACTTTTCTTAAATGTTTGGGGCCCGAACCCTGGGAGGTATGTTATGTAGAGCCTTCCCGCCGTCCTACGGATGGAAGATATGGGGAAAATCCTAATAGGCTTCAACAATATTATCAGTATCAGGTTGTTATAAAACCGCCTCCTGCAAATATTCAGGAACTTTATTTGAGAAGTCTAAGAAAGTTGGGTTTGGATGCTCATCAGCATGATATTCGCTTTATTGAAGATAATTGGGAATCACCTACTCTGGGAGCATGGGGTTTAGGTTGGGAAGTACAGTTGGATGGGATGGAAATTACTCAATTTACCTATTTTCAACAAATAGGAGGCATAGACCTGGATCCTATAAGTTGCGAAATCACTTATGGATTGGAGCGGATAGCAATGTATCTGCAGAGAGAGGATAATGTGTTTGAATTATTATGGTCGAATAAAGTTAAATACGGAGACATCCAGTTATTAAATGAAGTTCAATTTTCCAGGTATAATTTTCAGGAAGCGGATTTAGAAATGTTATTTACTCTTTTTCAAATGTATGAAAAGGAAAGTAAAAGATCGTTGGAAAAAGAATTGGTTTTACCGGCGTATGATTTTGTTATGAAATGTTCGCATACATTTAACTTATTGGATGCCCGGGGAGCGATGAGTGTGACTGAACGAATTGGCTTTATTGGCAGAATAAGAAATTTAGCTCGTCAATCAGCTCAATTATATCTTAAAACTACAAAATCTGAAAGGAAAAAAGATGGAGAAAAGTAAGGATTTTTTATTAGAAATAGGGACAGAAGAGTTTCCGGCAGCTTACATAAGGTCGGCATTATCGGAAATAAAAAAACTTATGGAAGAAAAACTCAAGGAAAAAGGTATTGAATATTCTAATTTTGTTATTTATGGGACACCCAGAAGGTTAGTGCTTAAAGGGGAGGAGTTAAGGTGTAAAGGAAAAGAGAGGTTTTTAGAAATAAATGGTCCTTCTAAGGATAGAGCGTTTGATGAAAATAATGTACCAACAGGTGTTGCTATCGGTTTTGCTAAAAAGCAGGGAGTGAGGATTGAGGATTTGTTGGTTAAAAACACAAAAAAAGGCGAATATGTTTATATAAAAAAGAAGGAACCACAGGAAGATACAAAAAAAGCATTAGCGGAGATTGTTCCCTGGATTATTACTTCTTTAAATTTTCCTAAAACGATGCGTTGGGTAACCGGGAGTAATTTCCAATTTGCCCGTCCGATCAGATTATTACTATGCCTTTATGGAAATAAAGTAGTTAAATTTACTTTTGAAAATATAAGATCCGGTAATTATACTTATGGGCTTTATGCTTTATCCCGGCAGAAAGTAGTTGTTTCCCTTGCAGAAAAGTATAAGGAAATTTTGAGGAATAATTATGTTATTGTTGATATGGAAGAGAGAAGAAAAATAATTATTCAGGCAATCACCCATGTTACCGGAAAAACCGGAGGAAAGATATTAGAAGATGATGCACTTGTAGAAGAAATAAATTTTCTTCTGGAATATCCCACGGCTGTGTTGGGAAAGTTTCCGGAAAAATATTTAAATTTACCCAGAGAGGTTCTGATTACTTGTATGCGTCATCATCAGAAGTATTTTTCTGTAATTGATAGTGAAGGGAACCTTCTTCCCTATTTTGTTGCCTTACGCAACGGAACTTCGGAATATTTAGAGGTGTTGAGGGAAGGGTTGGAGAAGGTATTAGTGGCGCGTTTCCAGGATGCAGAATTTTATTTTAAACAGGACACCGGTTCATCCCTGGAAGAAAAAGTAGAAAAACTCAAAAAAGTTGTTTATCATAAAGAACTGGGTAGTTTGTATGATAAGGTTGAAAGGGTTATAAAAGTTTCCGAATTTATTGCCCGTAAAATGGAGAGGATGGATTTTCGTTTGTCAATTGTAAAACGCATTGCTTTTTTATCTAAAGCGGATTTGGTTACTGAAATGGTTAAGGAATTTCCCGAACTGGAAGGAATAATGGGGAAAAGATATGCTATTCATTCCGGCGAAGAGGATATTGTATCGGAAGGGATAGAAGAACATTACTTGCCTCAGTCTATGGAAGATGGTTTACCTCAGACAATAGAAACACAGATGGTAAGTATTGCTGATAAAATGGATACGATTGTAGGTAATTTTTGTGTAGGTTTGATTCCTTCCGGCTCACAGGATCCTTATGGTTTAAAAAAATGTGCTCAAGGAATTATTCGGATTATAATCGATAAAAAATGGAATTTATCCCTGGAAGAATTGGTGAATTTATCAATGGGTTTATTTAATTTGGAAGAAGAAAGGCGAACATTAATAAAGCAACGAATATTAAAGTTTTTTTATCAAAGAATTGAAAAGACTTTTACTTTTTTTCAGCTTAGTTATGATGAAATCAGTGCTAGCTTGAGTATAGGATTTGTAAATATATCGGATAGTTTTAGCAGGGCTTGTGCTCTTCATCGCATTCGGCATTTGCCTGATTTTATACAATTAATTACTTTATTTAAAAGAGCAGGTAATATTGTGAAACAGGCAGAAAAAGAAGGAAAATTAAAGAAAGATGAAAGACTTTCCCGGGAGGAACATATAGTATGCGGGTCAGGGAATATTGAGGTAAAAACAGAATTATTACAGGAACCGGCGGAAAAGGAACTCTGGGAAGTTTTTAACCGGGAAATAAAAAAACAAACAGAGGAATTATTAAAGGAAGGTAAATATGAAGAGGGGTTGAAAGTGTTATTAGGTTTACAAGGATATATAAATAATTTTTTCGATTCAGTTAAAATAATGGTGGAAGATGAAAATTTAAGAAATAATCGGTTGACTTTATTACAAAATATTGTAAAATTGTTTTTGAAAGTTGCCGATTTTTCTAAAATAGTGATTGAAGGCAAAGAAGAGACAAAAAAAATTGATAAATAATGGATTTAGAAAGGGAGAAAAAATGAATATTTTTGACAAATGTGAAAAGTTTACAGTGGCTAAAAAAGTAATGGCGACAGGGTGTTATCCCTATTTTCATTGTGTTGAATCTGGACAGGATCCGGAGGTTATTATTGAAGGTAAAAAAATGATAATGATGGGGTCTAATAATTATCTCGGCTTAACTTCTTATTGGCGGCTAAAAGCATCATCTATTCGAGCGACCCAAAAATATGGGGTAGGTTGTGTCGGATCACGTTTTTTAAATGGGACGTTGGATATTCACGAAGAATTAGAAAAAAAATTAGCTGCATTTGTAAGAAAAGAGAAAGCGTTACTTTTTTCTACGGGGATGCAGGCGAATTTGGGGGCGCTTTCTTCACTAATCGGGAAAAATGATACAGTAATTACGGATAAATATGATCATGCCAGTATTATTGATGGTTGCCGGCTTTCTTTTGGACAAATGAAGAGATTTAAGCATAATGATATGAAGGATTTAGAGCGGATTTTAATTCCTTTGAAGGATATGACTAAGTTGATTGTTGTTGATGGGATTTTTAGTATGGAAGGGGATATTGCTAATCTTCCGGGAATTGTAAAATTGGCCAAGAAATATAATGCCCAGATTATGGTAGATGATGCTCACTCATTAGGGGTTTTAGGGAAACAGGGAAGGGGAACATGTGAACATTTTGGATTGACTGACGAAGTGGATATTATTATGGGAACATTTTCTAAATCTTTTGCTTCTATGGGAGGATTTATTGCTGCCAGTGAATCAATAATTCATTATCTTAAACATAATGCGAGGGCATTAATTTTTAGTGCCAGCCCTTCTCCCAGCAATGTAGCTTCGGTGATAACTGCTCTGGAAGTGATTAAAAAAGATAATTATCGGATTAAACGGTTGTGGCGGAATACACATAAAATGATGAAAGGTTTTAAAGATTTGGGGTTTGATACAGGAACAAGCGATACCCCTATTATTCCCATTGTTGTTGGTGATGATTTTAAGGCTTTTCAAATGTGGCGAACGCTTTTTGATCAGGGAATTTTTACTACTCCCATAGTGTCCCCGGCAGTTCCTCCCGGGAGGGCTCTTATTCGGGTAAGTAATATGGCTACTCATACGGATAAGCAACTAGATAAGGTATTGCAAATATTCGGAGAAGTGGGAAGAGAGTTGGGTATTATTAAGCCTGTTAATAAAAAAGTAGTTGTTTCATCAGTAAACAAAAAAAGGTTTCGTTTCTGGAAAAAGATGAATATGGATCTGGTAAAAAAATGGATGAAAAGGCTATGGAATATAAAATCATAATTATAAAAAGAAAATGATTGACAAATAAATAAAAAGTGATAATTTATATTGATAAGAGGAAAACATTTAAAAAGGAGGAAAAAGATGGAAGATGATGTAAGAGGGCATGAAGAAGAAATGAATGAACAAACACAAGAAGAAGAGTTGGATGAAAAAACCTGTTTGGAAAATAGTCCCAAGATAACGGTAAAAACGAATGGGGAAATAGTATTAGAGTATGAAATGCTTAAAAATCTGGTAGTTATTGGCCGTAGAGCAGGGAATGATATAGTTCTTGACAGTCGCAAAGTATCCCGCAAACATGCTCAGATAAAGAGAGAAGGAGATGATTTTACCATAGAGGATTTGCAGAGTACAGGAGGTACGGAGATTCATGGGGAAAAAATAACTTCGCGGCAGATATCTACGGGAGAGATTATTAAAATAGGGGATTTTGAACTGCATTTTAATTCAGGTATAGAAGGAGAAGAAAAAACAGTTTTTGAAGAAGAGGATAAAACTATTTTTGATGACGATAAAACTGTTTTCTATGAAGAACCAATAGCAAAGTTGATTGTTGAACGCTCACAAAATCTTGAGGGTGAAATTAGCATAGAAGGGGAAACTATAATCGGGCGGGGAGAAGAAGCTACTATTCAATTGGAAGACCAGCGTGCTTCCCGGGAGCATTGTAAGATTGTCTTAGTGGAAAACAATTTTGTGCTTACAGATTTAGAAAGTAGTAATGGTACTTATGTTAATGGGGAAAAAGTAACTGAAAAGCCTCTGGAAAATGGAGACAAAATTCAAATTGGTGATGCTGTTTTCGAATTTCAAATGGAAATAGGTGTTAAGGGTGGAACTAAAAAAATTATAGGGAAAAAACTGGTGAAAAACATAGGGTTGGTGGCATTAGGGGTGTTTGTTTTTGTTGTGCTTTTTCAATTAGCCAATAGGGAAAAACCTCATTCAGTCGTGCTTAGCCAAATATGGGAAAAGCAGGTTAAAGGAGAAATTCGTATTTGCCCTGCTATAGGGGATTTAAATAATGATACCTTCAATGACATTGTAGTTGCTGATACTGAAGGATTTATTTATGCCATGGATGGTCGCACGGGAGGTAGTATTTGGAATAAACCGTATATTGCCGGCCGGCCTGTTCTTTCTTCTCCCGTATTGGGGAATATTAATCATGAGGGTGGTAATTTAGATGTTATCATTGGGGCTGAGAGAAAAAGAGTGATTGGTGGAATGGATAGTTCCCAAACAGGAAAAGTATTTGCTATTGATGGTGATAAGGGGAAGCTAATTTGGGAAAGTAGTGTAGTTAAAGGAGGTATTATTTCCTCTCCGGCATTGGCCGATTTAAATGCGGATAAAGTTTTGGATGCGGTTGTGGGTTCAAAAGATAAGTTTATTTATGCTCTGGATGGGAGACAGGGAGGAGAAATTTGGAATTTTGAAACCGAAAGTGGAATAGGTGCTACCCCTTCTTTAACGGATATTAACAGTGATGGTGTTCTTGATGTAATTGTTGGTGCGAAAGATAATCTTTATGCTTTATCCGGAACGGACGGTAAAAAATTATGGCTTTTTCATCGGGTAGGAAATCCATCCTCAACTGCTATTGGGAAATTCGATGAGGATGATATTGACGATGTAGTTGTTGCTTTTGCCGGAGAAATAGTAGTGCTTAACGGAAAAACAGGTGCTATTATTTGGGAATGGGAAAGTTCTGTAGCATTAACAGATGAAACATCGTTGCCCATTGCTCCTGTTTTAGGAGATGTTAATAATGATGGTGTTCTGGATGTTGTGTGTGGTTCGGATAAAGGGCATGTTTATGCTGTAAATGGAGTAACCGAAGGGGAAAAATATCTCTGGGATTTTAATATGGGAGAAGAAATTCCGTTTTCTGCCGCACTTTTTGATTTTAACGGTGATAAAACTATTGATGTAGCTATTGTTTCACGGAAGGGGATTATTTATTTGGTTAGCGGAGAAGACGGACATTTATTATGTCAATTTGATATTCATTCTCCGGTAGAAGTTCCTTTAGTAATTGCTGATGTAAATGCTAATGGAATAGCTGATTTGGTTGTCGGTACCCTGGATGGTAAAGTTATAGTTGTAGAATCAAATGCAAAGTGCAATGAGAAAGAAATTATCTGGGGTGTTTTAGGAGGTAATAGTTTACATACTGCCCGGGCGAAGTAAACAGGAGATATAGATATTCTGAAAATAGGTTAGCAAAGAATAGGGAGCTATCGGAGCGAATTAAACGTTATTTCCTGTTAAATTTCGGGAGTGATGAATGCAATCGTTACGGACGATGCATTTCGAATAAATCTTATTTACAAAAGAACCAGTCTTTGGGGTTTTAAAAAAGGAAAGATGAAAAGAATGAGAATTTCTGTTTTTAGTATTACTGATTTAGGAAAGAGACGTTCTTTAAATGAAGATTTTTATATTTGTGACAGGGAGAGACAAGTATATTTGGTTGCTGACGGAATGGGAGGAAGAGAAGGCGGAGAAGTAGCAAGCAGGATGGCGGGGGAGACATTTATGGCAAAAATTTCTCCCTTTTTGGAAGAGGAAGATATTACGGTCCCTTTTGAATTTAAAGAAGAGGAAGATTTTTTTTCTGCAATTATTAAATATGCAATTGAACAAGCTAATACTGCAGTGTATCAATATGGTTTAAAGGAAACTTCAAAAAAAGGAATGGGAACTACTTTTACCGTAGCGATTCCTTATGAAGGGAAGCTTTATGTAGGCCATGTCGGGGATTCCAGATTATATAGAATTCGTCAGGGAAGTGTTGTCCAGCTCTCGGAAGATCATACTTTAGTACAGCAGATGATTAAAGAAGGACGTCTTGATGCAAAGGGTGCCCGACAACATCAAAAAAAGAATGTAATTACCCGTTCCCTTGGCCCCAAAAAAATAGTTAAACCCGATATTTTTTTTAAACAAATCATTAAAGGTGATATTTATTTGCTTTGTAGTGATGGTTTATACCAGATGGTAGAAGATGACGAATTGTTTGGGGAACTTCTTTCTCTCGGGGAAAAAGATTTAGAAACCGTAGGGAAGAATCTTGTTTCTGTTGCTAATAAAAAAGGAGGAAAAGATAATATAACCTTACTCCTTTTTAGAGTAGAGGAAGAAAATTAATCCAAAAATGCTTAAAGAATTAGGAAAATATAAAATAATTAAACAACTTAGTACAGGTAGTGCAGCTAATATTTATTTAGCAGTGCAAAAGAACCTGGAAAGACAGGTTGTTATTAAGCAGTTAATGCGGGAATTTTCTCTGCATAAAAAACTGGTCGCCCGTTTTGAACAGGAAGCAAAGGTAATTTCTTCCCTCCGTTATGATTCTATTATCCATATTTATGATTATTGGAAAAAAGGTAATTCGTACTATATTGTGATGGAATATGTTTCCGGTAAAACCCTCAAGGAAATCCTTCACCAAACCTCTTTTTTCCCGAAGACGGAAGGTTTAATCATTTTCTACGAAATTCTGAAAGCTCTGGAATATGCTCATAATCAGGGGGTTGTTCACCGTGATTTAAAACCGGCTAATATTATGATTTCTGAAGAAGGAAGGTTGAAAATTTTAGACTTTGGTATTGCTCATGTTGTGGAAAAAAATATGACGAACATGGGTGTAGTTATCGGAACTTATTCTTATATGTCTCCGGAACAGGCAATTGGGAATAAAATAGATCATCGTTCGGATATTTTTTCTTTAGGGATAGTAATGTATGAACTTTTATGTGGAAAGAAACCTTTTAAAAAAGATGAGCAGGGGGAAGTGACTGATAAAATAATTAACCAAAAACCCCTTTCCGTAAGGAAAATTAATTCCCAAATTCCCTGGGGGGTGGGGAGAATTATAAAGAAATGTTTGAGAAAGAAACCGAATAAACGATTTCAGGATACGGGACAAATTAAAAAAAAGTTAGAAAAATATATTCGTAAATTACCCGTGGATCATCAGTCGGTGCTAAAGAAATTTGTAGAAGATTCAACCCCATTACCTGATCAAAAGACCGTTTTAATGGAGAAAATAGAAAAGAAAGAAAAAAAAGAGAAAAGAAAAAAGAAGAAAAAAAGTAAAATAAAAGAAAAAATAGCAAAGCTTAAAGATTTTTTAAAGATAACTAAAACCCCCCGTTTTAGAATTTTTATAATAACAATGTTGTTATTTATTATCCTGATAGAAATAGAAGTTTTGTTTAATTTTTTTAATATAACACTTAGTGTACAAAAGGAATGGTTAATATCGTCTGGTAAATGGATTTTTTTAATGACAAAAAAAATGGGGCACAAAGTAGGGGAGTGGCGGTGATTTGCTTGCTATTTCAAGGATATATTGTTATTTAAATCCGTCAAAAACATATTTTATTTTTGCCAAACAACCTTATCTATTAAAATTCTTACCTTATTATGCATTATTTACAAAAGAACCCAAAAAAACTGATGGGGGTTCATTAACTATTGTTTGCGGAAAAATCCGGTACTTTTAAATTTAACTCTTTCCATATATTCGGATACTCCATACATAAGTATACAACAGCATTTTTATCGTATTTTTTTATCCATGTCAGCATTTTTAGGTAAATTTCTTTTCGCATAAAGTCCGGATAACGCATCTTTTTGTCGTCCGGATGAATTAATAGTTCACCATTAAGAATTTTAGTGGAAGGGAATCTATTTTCGATTATTGGTTTTAGTGTTCGATGAAATCTTAAACTTCCGATACTTATCCAGGCAATATTTTTTTCTGCATAATGATACATTTTTTCAATAATATCCTGATAGTCTTTTTCCCATGTTTCATAGTAAATTACCGGGTCAAAATGAAAACCGACCTTAAAGCCGTTATCTACCAGTTTTTTTGCGGATTTAAGTCTTTCTTCCAGTGAAGGAGTAAAATGTTCTTCGGAATCTATTATCTTTTGAGGATTTATAGACCAGGAGATTACAATATGTGGAGTGGGCTTAAAGTTCAAAATATTATCAATATTTGTGCTTTTTGTTTTGAATTCCAGAATATATTCTGTTTGGTTAAAAAAAGGAATTATGTATTTTGAATATTCAGTAATATCGTCAAGGGCGAGTGAATCAGTAAATTCACCGGTACCAATCCTTTTTTTAATTATTTTTGTTTGTTGTAACAGTGGTTTTAACTTACTTAAAATTTCTTCTATATTTACCGGCATAAGTATTCCGGGGAAATTTGTATAATGTTGAAGGTAACAATAAGTGCAGTCATAAGGGCAGCCAAAACCTAAGTTGAAAATGTAATATCCGCAGGAGATTACATTTTTTGTACAGGGACATGGTTTTAGTATATCGTAATTTTGCCTGATAAGAAAAAGTTTGTCTTTTTCCAGAAAACTAGTATTTTTTATGTTTTGGGTTTTGAAATTTTTTACTTTAGAAATAATTTCAGGGGTGATTTTGGGGAATTTGTGTAATATTTTTTGAGTAAGAGGATAATTTAAACATTCTTTTTCAATATAAATAGATTTTGGTTCGAATTTTCCGGAATAAATGTATTTTTTATCCGGGTTTAAGTTTTTTAATGGGGGTATAAATATTTCATAATTTTGAATGTTATCATTTTTAATTGTTTCCGGATAACGTAATTGCAAAAGGATTTTTTTAAACGTGCTGAACTCAACTTTTTGTTTAAGTAAATATGATTTGAGCAAATCAAGATTTAAAAACTGTGAAATGGTAATCTCATTTTTTTTCAAAATTTCAAAGATTAACCTTATAATTTCATTTTTTTTATTTAAGCCCAAATAAAAAGGAATCTTTTCTTTAATTAATTTTTTAATTTCTTTTTTTGTAATTTCATATTGGTTGGTTGTATTTTTTTGCCAGTGCAAGATAATTTTCTCCTTCTTCTTGTTTGTTATGCTTCAGACAGCCTTTTCCGTAAATAATACATTTACGCCGTAATTCTTTAATAATCATTTCTAATTTATCTTTTTCCAAGGTTATTTTTGGATTGTTTAACAATTTTTCCAGCGCATAGATTCTAAATTTATCCATACCGGTAAATTTTTGCGAAAGTTGATCGGAATGTCCGCCTTGTTTAATAGCCAGAGCTTCCGGGATTAGTAGTATTGGGAATCTGGCAGTAAATCTGAGCCAGAGGTCATAATCTTCACAGACCATAAGATTTTCATCGAAAAGGCCGATAATATCGAATAAATCTTTTCTTGCCAGTACAGTGGAAGGACTAATTGCACAAAGTTTTAAAGATTGGTGGAAGATGTTACCGTGGTGTTTTTTATGGATTTTTTTGGGATTTAGTATTTTTCCGTTTTTATACCATATTTCTTCCGTATGAGATAATAAATATTGGGGATTTTCCAGCATTGTTTTATATTGAATTTCTAGTTTATTTTTTTTCCAGGTATCATCGGAATCAAGAAAAGAAATAAAAGGGGCTTGTGCCAATTTTATTCCCCTGTTTCTTGCTGAAGATACTCCCTGATTTTTTTGGTAGATATATTTAATTTTTTTATGCTTGAAGGATTTAACTTTTTCTTCGGTGTTGTCTGTTGAACCGTCATCGATAATCAGAATTTCAAAATTTTGGAAACTTTGCTTCAAAACCGATTCAATGGCAGTCTTCAGAAAGTTTTGCCGGTTACAAGAGGTTATAATTACTGATATAAGTAGATTCATTTTTTATCCTGGAGGTTTAATAAAACAGATTTATTATCTATTGTATTATTTTTATTATTATTGTCAATAAAATTATCGTAATTTCTGAAATGAAAGCTTGAAATGAAATTTTAATTGTAGTATAATTTTTTAATGCCTAGTAGCCTTTATTTTAAGAGTTATAAAATTGAAAAGCATAAACAATAAAAAGAAAAGGAGATGGATGAATTGGGTAAAACAGCTTTGGTTTTAAGTGGTGGAGGGGCAAAAGGTTCTTTCCAGGTAGGGGTTCTTGATTATTTGCTCAATGAGAAGAAGATGGATTTCGATATTATTTGTGGTGTATCAGTAGGAAGTTTAAATGCTTCTATGGTAGCCCAGGGGGATTTTCCCAAATTGTTGGAATTATGGGAAGGAATAAAATCTAACAGGGATATTTACAAAAAGAAATTTTTAGGTATTTTTGGGGGATTATTTGGGAGTCGAAGTATGTACAGTAATGAACCGCTCTGGGAGAAGATAAATAAGTATATTGATCCGGATAAAATCAGGAAGTGTGGCAAAGAATTAAGAATAGGATCCGTATCCTTGCAGACAACAAAATATGTTTCCATTAATCAAAATAATGAAGATTTGAAGAAATGGATTTTGGCCAGCACCTCTATTCCTATTGCTTTTCAACCCCCTTTTATAGGAAATGAACAGATTGTTGATGGAGGAATAAGAGATGTTACCCCTCTTTCTACAGCCATAAAGTTGGGTGCGGAAAAAGTTATTGTTGTTTTGGCTTCACCTGCTGAAATGTCTTATAATCCTAAGCTTTATAAAAACTTGATTTCTATTGGGGTAAGAACCTTAGAAATTCTTCTTGCTGAGATATTTGAGAACGATCTTAAAGTTTCTAAAAAAGTTAATGATAGTGTTCTTTTATGGAAAAAAATTAAGGATAGATTAAAAGAGGGAGATAATTTATCCGAAGAGATGGATGTTTCTTTTAATAAATATCGGGAGGTTGAAGTAATTACCATTATGCCCGGGAAACAGGTGATTGATACCCTGGAGTTTAATCCTGTAAAAATAAGGGAAGCCATTTGTTATGGAAAGGAAATGGCTCAAAATATTATTCCTTAAAAATATGTTGTGAAATTTGTTTATGTAATTTTTCATAGGAAAATATGGAGGAAAAAGAAAGTGTATTTTAAAAAACGGAGGGGAAAGTATATATATAAAATAATATGTCTTTTATTAAGCATTAATTTTTTATGGGGGTGTTCAAGGTCGGAAGAAAGTTTAAGAAATAAAGAAATAAAAAAATTTGAAAAAGAAATAAAATTAAATCCCAGGTCTATAGATGCATATTATAAACTGGGGGTTTTTTATTCAAAAGAAAAGATGTATGATCAAGCAATAAAAGAATTTGAGAAAATATTAAAAATTGATTTTAATCACGCGAAAACTTATTATAGTCTCGGAAAGGTTTACGCCCAAAAAAAATTATATGATAAAGCAATAGAAATGTTTAAAAAATCAATAAAACTGAATCCCAAAGACGCTGCAGCTTATTACCAATGCGGAATGGTTTATAAAGAAAGAGGACTTTATTGGAAAGGAATGCAACAATTTAGAAAGGCAATAATGAATAAGTATGATTATGCAGATGCACATTATGAATTAGGATGGATTTATAATCAGAAAGGGTCTGGTGAGAAAGCTTTGGAAGAGTTTAATGATGCAGTACGACTGAATTCTAAGTATGCCGATAAACCGTATAAGACCAGTGAATTAGCCGGGAATAAAGGTATTTTAGATGATGAAGTAATAGAAAATTATAAAGAAAGGGTTAGGCTTGATCCCGGAAATAGAGATAATCATTATGATTTAGCCGGGGCTTATGTGGAAAGGGAACGGTATGATGAAGCAGTGGGAGAATATATAGAAACGATAGTTCTTGACTTTAGTTTTGTAGATGCCCATTATAATCTTGGTGTTGTTTATGAAAGAATAAAGGAATATGATGAGGCTATAGCAGAATATAATGAAGCACTTGCACTCGGATCCAAAGATCCCATTGTGTATTATAGTTTGGGGGTAGTTTATAATAAACAAGGCCTGGATGATCAGGCGCTAATGGAATTTAAAAAAGCAATGAAACTTGACCCTGAAAATGAGAAGATTTATTGTAATATGGGGGTGATTTATGCTAATAAAGGGTTTATTGATAAAGCAGAAGAGATGTATAAAGAGGCGATAAGAATTAATCGTTATTTTGCGGAAGCGCATTATAATCTCGGATTAATTTATGATAAAAAGGGTTTACATGCCAAAGCAATAGAAGCGTTTAAAAAATCAGTGGGAGCTCGTTCTAATTATCCGGAAGCGCATTATAATCTCGGATTAGCATATTATAAAAAAGGAATGTATAATAAGGCGATAAAAGAGTATAAAGAAGCCATAGAACTTAAATCGGATTTTATGAAAGCATATTATAATCTTGGATTAATTTATTATAAAAAAAAGTTGTATCTTCAAGCAATAACAGAATGTAAAAAAGCATTGGGACTAAATGCAGCTAATGCAGATGCTTATTTTATCCTGGGACTAGCACATTTGGAAATAGGTAAATATGAAGAAGTTCGCGAAGAATATGAAGCATTGAAAAAGTTAAATGAAACATTAGCTTTTAAACTTTTGAATGAAATTGATAAAAAAGATCCCCGGGAGAAAAACATAATCGCAAAATGAAAAGAAAAAATTGTATTTTAAAAACAGTTTTGATTTTGATGACAATTAATTTTTTATATGGATGTTCAAAATCAGAAGAGAGTTTACAAAATAAAAGCATAAAAAAACTTGAAAAAGAAATAAAAAAAAATCCTGATTCGATAGATTCTTACTATAACCTTGGATGTGTATATGTAAAAAAAGGATTAAACGATCAGGCGATAGAAAAATTCAAGAAGACATTAAGTATGGACTCTAATTATGCAAATGCCCATTTTAATCTTGGAAAACTTTATCGGCAGGAGGGTTTAACTGATCGAGCAATTGAGGAATACAGAGAGGCGATAAGAATAAATCCTAATTTTATAGAAGCCTATTATAATATGGGAATGATTTATAAACAGAAGGGGTTATACTGGAAGGCGATAGAGGAGTTTGAAAAGGCAATAAGATGTCAATATAATTATGCTCAGGCTCATTATGCTCTGGGCGTTGTTTATGCTCAAAGGGGTGCCAGGGAGCAAGCGATAGAAGAATTTGAGATAGCATCAAGGATTAATCCTGATTATATAAATTTGCCTTATACTTTTAGAAAACCTGATGAAAATGAAGGGATGTATGATGAAACTATAGAGGAATATAAAGAGAAAGTCAGGTTTAATCCTGAAGATGAAAATATACACTATGATTTAGGAGAAGCTTATTTAAAAGAAGGATTGTATAAACGGGCAATTGATGAATATAGTGAAGCAATAAGACTTAAATCAGATTTCGTTGAAGCTTACTATAAATTAGGAATTAGTTATGGAAAGCAAGAGCAATATGATGAGGCAATAGAGGCGTATAAGCAAGTGCTTGTACTCAAACCGGATGATATCCGGGTGCATTATGATCTTGGAGTAGTTTATTTTGGGAAGGGTTTATACGAGAAGGCAAGGGAAGCATTTGAAGAGTCACTTAAAACTGACGGGAGTAATGAAAAAATTTATTATTATTTGGGGATGATTTTTGATAAACAGGGTTTTTATGATCAAGCAATAGTAAAATACAGAGAAGCCGTTAGCTATAATGTTTATTTTGTAGATGCTTATTATAAACTGGGAGTAGTTTGTAAGAAGGAAAGATTATACGATAAAGCAATAGAATCATTTGAAAAAACAATAATAATTGATTCCGATTTTTCGGAAGGCTATTATAATTTAGGGTTAATTTATATGGAAAAAAAATTATATGACAAAGCAGTGGAAAAATTTACAGAAACAATAGCGATTAACAAAGATAATGTAAATGCTTATTATAATTTGGGATTGATTTATTATAAAAAAGGATTGCATGAGCAGTCCTTTGAAAGTTGTAAAAAAGCAATAGAAATTAAATCAGACAATGCAGATGTTCATTTTATTTTAGGTTTAGTTTATCTGAAATTGGATAAAAAGGAAGAAGCAGTAGGGGAATATGGAATATTAAAGGAATTAGATAAAAAATCGGCTGGTAAACTTTTGAAAGAGATAAATAAAATAAAGTAAATATTTTTTTGCAGTAATTTTCCTTTCTAACATACTGTGCCATAACCCTCCTTTAGGTAGCTGCAGGGCTTTCTTGTCCGCCTGTGGAGGAAGCCTGCGTAATTTTTCCGTAGAGAACGCAACCTTCTGAGCCTGTGCCAAAACCCCCTTTTTTGCAACAATTGTAATTGCCTCATTTATGAGGCTCATCGACAAAATCATTCAGCAGCCCAATACTTCGATTACACTCAGTACAAGTTCATTGGGCAACTACATTGATTATGGCACAGGCTCTTCAGGTTGCGGCTACCAAACAAAAAATTGAATTGTCTTCCTTTGAGTTTCAATCTCTGGACTTTTAGTCCATAACTTCAGTATAGTAGGAGATATAGAATACTATAGAAGGACATCACATACAGACTGTGTCATAACTCTGATTTTTAAAACAATTGTAGTGGCGACATTTATGACGCCCGTCGGAAAAGGTCTTCATTAGCCCAATAAATTGGGCAACTACATTGATTATGACACAGTCTGATAGTGTGACTGATGAAATCTTTAAGATAAGTGAGTAAATGAGACTTTCAGTCTCTTACAACCTATGCACTTTCAGTGCATAGTGGTTGAGTTATTACACAGTCTGTAAATAAGCCTGTTATTATGGTAATACCATTTTTAAAGCTTTAGGATACACCTCAAATTCTGCGGGTAATTTACCGCTCACATCCCCATCTATTTGAATAGGAATGGATTTTTCCCCGGAATGATAAATTTTGAATTTTTTTGCTTGAAAAGAAAGTGTGTTTTTAGATTTTGAGGAAGGCTGTTTAGTTATTAAATTGAAGAAAAAGGATAGTAGTGCTCTACGGTGTTTATTTTTTAATAAACAAATATCCAGAACCCCGTCGGTGATGCTTGCCTGGGGGAAAAAGGTGAATTTCCCTCCGTAGTGTTTAGCATTACAGACAATAGCCAGAAAACATTTCTCGGGAGTTCCATTATCTTGTTGAATGTAAAAAGGGGTGGGATTATATTTAATAAAGTCATAAAGCCCCTGCAGGATAAAGGCTTTTGCTCCGAGAATATGTTTTAATTTCGGGTGTACCCGTTGAGTTACTTCAGCATCAAACCCAATGCCGGCCATAGAAATAAAGTAGCACGTTTTTCCAGGCATACTTATTTTGCCGATATCTAAATCTTTGGTTTTTGCTTTGAGAATAATTTCGCAAGCGGCAAGAGGGTTTTGAGGAATACCGGTTTCCAAAGCGAAAACATTGGTTATGCCTAAGGGAATAAAACCAAGGGGAATATCATTGGATTGTTTGGGGTTAGAAGAAGCGGTTTTTATTGCTTTTATAGCGATATTTAATGTGCCGTCGCCTCCTCCGACAACGAGAAGGTCATAATTTTTTTGGGAAGCTGTCTGAAAAGCGATTTTTTCAATTTGGATAATGTCATTAGTTTCAGTGGTATCCAATATATTGTTTTTACTTAGAATTTCTTTTATTTTAGGTAAATATTTTCTTGCTTTTTTTCCCCCGGAAAATGGATTGATAATCAATTTAATACGCATTTTAAGTCCTTTCCTTATTTTATGAAACCTAATATATCAAAAGAATTGATAAAAAGTCAATGGAATAAGAAAAGAAGAAGATGTGCTTTTTATTCTGCCTGTAAAAAAGGAGTGTGTTTAAAATGAAAGTCAGAATAAATCTTGACACTTCCCTGTTGACTTTATCCTTGAATACTTTTTTAAAATATGATATTTTAAGGTGCATAGACTAACTAGAAAGGAAAAACAAATGAAATTTTTTAAAACAATATTAGTTTTAATAGGCAT
>JAUVLC010000009.1 GCA_030595925.1 Clostridia bacterium
TTTTTCAGACATGGCATGTAGTGCATTTATAATTATATTAGTAAAAACTTGTTGTATCTGGTTAGCATCTCCGAGCACTTTTTTTAAGTTTGGCTCAAAACTATAAATTACTTTTATGTTATAAAGGGAAAGAGGATGTTCCATCCTGAGAAGTGTATTTTTTAACACATTTCTTAAATCAAAGGGTTTTTTGTGGAAAAGAGGTTTCTGGGAAAAAAGAAGTAAATTTTCTACGATTTCTTTACAACGTTGGGCCTCTTCTTCTATATACTTTAATTTTTTTTTGCACTTTTTAAAATCTGTAATGGAAAAATCAGGTTTTTTTATTTTATCCAAAAGATACTGGGTATAACCTAAAATACCACCCAGAGGATTATTTAGTTCATGTGCCACGATTGCCCCTAATTGTCCGATAGCTGCTATTTTTGCTGATTGAACTAATTGGATTTGAATTTTTTTTCGTTTTTTTGTCCCTTTTTTTATTTTTTCCCCCACAGTTTTATTATTATTTTTCATTTCTTTTTTGGTTCCTGTAATCCCTGTGCTATTTAATTAAAAGCAAAAGGTAATTTTCCGATTTTATCATGGGAAAGCATTTATACCTAACGGTTTGAATTATCTTTTGTAATTTTTTGGATATCAATAGTTAGTATTTGAATTGGTTTTACAAATGCATTGATTAAAAGTATTGTTCTTCCAATACCAAAAATTATAATACAGATAGTTGTTTTGACAAATTAAATGAGTAAAAAGTATATTTTTTAAAGAAAGAACTATATAAATCAAATAAAACAAATTTAAAAGGTAACCATTTCTTGTTTTTATTTTTTTGTCTGAAAACCAAAAAATAATCTTTACTATATTAAAATATCACAAAACAATAATAATTGCAAGGAAAAAACTATAATGGATTTGGAAATGATATATTGACTTTTTTCAACGAATGTTATAAAATCTCAAGTATTAATTAATGTGTTTTTTCAACTTTCAAAGATAAAATATTGTTTTAGTATCCTGAAAGAATTTGATTTTAAACTATGTCATGGTAATAATCTATGTCTAAAAAAAGCATGAGTTTAAAGGTTAAATCTATTATATTAGTGAGTGTACCCGTTTTAGCCACAGGTCTTTGTCTTTATATAACTGTTTTGAATGTAGTAAGTAAAAAAATGAAAGAAGTTTCTATCGGGCGTTTTGAATCTTCGGCGAAAAGTGGTGTGGCTAATTTGCGGGAATTCCTTCTTCCGGAACCGGATACTTTTATGCTTTCGTCTTTTACCCGGGCGATGATGAAAGATGAAGATATTGTCTATGCTAGGATTTTAGATACTAAAGGAAAAGTGATTCGCAGCAGTAGAAAAGAAGGGGTGGATTATAGCAAAGAAAATGTGTATGAAATTTCTGTACCTATTATGTTTGGAAATGAAAAAATCGGAAATGCTTCTTTCGGTTTTTCCCTGAAAAACATAGAGCGGACAATGCAGAATATTCGAAATACAATAATTGGGGTAACGGGGGGAATATTAATTCTTTGGATTGTTATAACTGCCACTTCCGTTTCAATGATAATAATTAAGCCGATTAATAAACTTATTAATCAGGTTCGAGAAACAAACAAAAGAATTAATAATAATGATTTTGAGGATTTAGATGTACAAATAAAATCCGAAAAAAATGATGAAATTGGTGTATTAGCTGACAATTTTAATAACATGCTTAAGTCATTGAAAGAAAAAGGATTTATTGAGCGTATGTTTGGAACTTTTGTGGCGAAACAGGTAGTAAATAAAATTCTTTCTCAACGGGATAAAAAGCTATTGACTGAAGAAGGAGAGAAAAGAGAGGTTACTATTTTGTTTGCGGATATAAGGGGATTTACTATTTTGGCAGCAACTATTCCTCCACAAAAAGTAGTGGAGTTATTAAATAAATATTTTGCCATAATGGTGGATGTGATATTTAAATACGAAGGCATAATAGACAAGTATGTCGGAGATCAAATAATGGCTTTTTGGGGTGCTCCTGTAGAACAAAAAAATGCCTCTTTAAAAGCCGTTTCTTTAGGATTGGAAATTCAGCGGAGACTTAAAAATTTTAATCTGGAAAGAGAAAGAAATAATGAAGAGTTAATAAACGTCGGTGTTGGTATAAGTACGGGAGAGGTTATTGCCGGGAGTATAGGAACCCGCAGGAGAATGGATTATACGGTAATTGGGGATTCGGTAAATTTAGCGGAAAGAATAGAAAGTATCAGTAAAGAGGGGCAGGTTTATATAAGCGAAGAGACTTATTTCCAGGTAAAAAATTCTTGTATAGTTCGCACATTAGAACCGATTAAGTTGAAAGGAAGAGAAAAAGCGGTTAAGGTTTATGAGGTGTTAGCGATAAAATAAGTAACTATACAAAAGAGATTGATTTATAAAATATTTTATTATTTGATAACCTGAAAAGGTTCTGATGTTTCTTTTTGAAATAGTGGGAAAAACTTAAAAATTAAAAGAGGCAATGTTTGATATTTTACTTGACACTTAGAGGACAGATATTATAGAGTAAAAAAATAGGAAGGGGATATTAATGAAAATTAAAATTAAACAGGTAGGTCTTAGTAGTATAACGTTGGCAATAATAGTGTTTTGTCTTTATTCTTCAGTTTTTGGGATGGCAGGTAAAAAGATTTTTCCCAAACCAGCCAGTATTGAAATAACGATGCGGACAGGTTCTATGATAATAACCCGTCCGGATGATAAAATTTTTAATGTGGATTTAGAAGACGAAATTCCATGGATTTCGTCAGGGTCTATGATAGAAATTGTTTGGGGGAGAGCACAATTAAATATTGGGGTAATAGAGGTAATTATTAAAAAAGGGGGAAGTATTAAACTCTGGGAAAATCGAAAAACGGGAACTGTTAATATAGTAGTTCCTAAGAAATGTGAAACAAATATAAAAATAACGGTAGGGGAGATGTTTATTCTTGCTAATAAGGGAGATAAGATTAAGATTGTGATTGACGAAATTGCCAAAATAGCTAAAATAACGGTTATTAAAGGGAACGTTACTATTGTGAGAGGTAAAGAGAAATTTAAAGCAAGGCAAGGGACTGTAACGAAAACTCTTTTAAGTAGAGAAAGTCGCTCGACAAATCTTTTTCAACCGGAACCGGAGGTAATAGAGGAATTGGAGGCCAGTCCTCATCTTCCTTAAGTAAATAGAAAAGGGGATAAGATGTTTAAATTAAAAAAATCAATGAAATCTTTTTTTGGAGCATTTTTAATTAGTGCTATGGTATTTGTTTCTTCTTCTGTCCGGGCAGAAACACTTAAGCTCGGACCATTTCAGTTCCGCCCGTATGTAAAATTCAGGGGGATAGTAGATGATAATATTTATTTGCAATCGGAAGACAAACAAGAAAGTTTTATCACTGAAATATCTCCCGGTTTGGATTTGAAGATACTGTTAAAAACCCACTTTTTGGGTTTAGGGTGCCATTTTGATTTGATAAAGTATAGCGAAGAAGAGGAAAAGAATGATGCCAAAAAACAAAATATTACTCTGTTAGCCGATTTTAATTTTCCTGATAAAGCATATTTGAAATTAAGATCGGTATTTAGAGAAACTGCAGACCCTCCTATTGTGGAATTAACTGAAAGGGTAGAACATAAAGACACTGACATTCAGGCTAAAATTGGATTTCGAACCAGTAAAAAAGTTGTTTGTGAACTACAGACTGTTTATAATAGTTATGCTTATGAAGAAGGTTATTCCGATGAGTATGATCGGAATGAATTGTGTATTAGTCCGGTTGTTTTCTTCCAATTTTTACCAAGAACTTCAGTTTTAGGGGAAATTAATTATGGTACAATTGATTATGTAACCCGAAGTAATAGCTCAGGTTTTTTTCGCCTTAAAGTTGGTTTAAGAAAAGAAGTAACTCCCCGGTTTTCACTTACAATAAAAGCTGGTATAGAATCGAGAGATTATGAAGAAGAAATATTCGATGATTTTAGTGCAGTTGTTTTTAATGTGGAAATGATCGAGAATTTTTCAGAATACAGTTCATTGTCTTTATTTATTGAAAGCAAACCTTGTGAATCGTTTTATTTAAATAATACTTATTTTGATTCTACTCATGGTTTCTTAAAATTCAGGCAAAATCTTAGTCATAAAGTCATAGGTTCAATCGGGTTAGGTGGATATTCCAATAAATACCCGCAAATAACTACTGAAAATAATATATCTCAGAAAAGAGCGGATTCCATTTTAGAAGGAACAGTGGGTTTGGATTATAAAGTACAGGAATGGGTTTCTTTAGGCGTTGGCCTTAGATATCGAAAAAGGGATTCTAATTTTGATAGCTATGATTATGACAACACTCAATCATCGTTTAATGTTAGCCTTGCTTTTTAGTTTCAATGAGACTTAGAATTTTTTTATGAAAAAACTCTGTAGTCGAATTGATCCTGAGCACTTCAGCTGAGTTTATCCTGAGCGTAGTCGAAGGGCTCAGCATAAACTCCCTTGGAGGGAGTCGAAGGGTTATCTACAACTACGCTATGTCATTCCCGCGAAAGCGGGAATCTATAGGAATAGACTTTTGCTTTTGCAGGAGTGACATTTATTAATTACTCGCAGTTTGCTGAGGGGTAACTGGTTTTAAAATAATCATTAAAAATCTATCTAATAAATGAATGTGTTAAGAATAAATGAAACAGAAAAGAGGAAGTAATAGAGTTGTTTTTTTCGTAATCGGGATGTTTTTCTTATTATTAAATTTAAGTTGTGGCCGGTCAGGAAAAAATAATATCCGCCCGGAAAATTGTGTGGAACAGAAAAAAATATTGAGTAAACAGGTAACCCAAAAAGAATATCAAGTTTCTCCCTCCGACATTTTAAAAATCAATGTGTACCAGGAAAAAGATCTTAATCGGACAGTCAGAGTTTCTCAATCGGGGTACATTTCTTATCCTCTTATAGGTAAAATAAAAATAGCGGGATTGACTGTTTCTAAAGCAGAAGAGAAGATAGCCAATCTTTTCAGGAAGGATTATTTAGTAGATCCTCATGTTAGTATTTTTATTGAGGAATATCATGCGAGAAAAATTTTTATTTTAGGAGCGGTAAATAAACCCGGATCTTACGATTTGCCGTTACAAAGATCCTTTACTATATTGGAAGCTATTTCCCTGGCCGGTGGTTTTACCAAGTTGGCTGCGGTAGATAAGACCAAAATTGTCAGGATAGAAAATGGAGTAGAGAAAAATGTTGTGGTTAAAATAACCGATATAACAAAAAAGGGAGATAAAAGCAAAGATGTTATTTTAAAGCCCAATGATATTATTGTCATTCCGGAAACATTTTTTTAGTAAACAGAAAATTCTCTTTTTTTATAGATGCAGGCTGGGGTAATAAAGAGGATTTTTTTGTAATTTCAATGAGACTTAGAGTTTTTTTTTGAAAAAACTCTGTAGTCGAATTGATCCTGCTCACTTCGCTTTGCGCAGTATAAACTCCCTTGTAAGGAGAGAAGGGTTGAGGGGTAGTTGGTTTTTAAAAAAACAAAAATAAAGAGGAAGATTAAATTTTATGAAAGATAATCAATCCTGGGGAGAAGAAGTATCTCTTAAAGATTATTTAATGGTTCTCCAAAAAAGAAAATGGACCGTTTTTAATTTTTTTATAATTTTAGTAACCATAGTTACTATTGGTTCATTTAAAATGAAACCTGTATATGAAGCCACTACCCGGCTTTTAATTGAAAAAGAAAAAAGCAATACTATATCTTTTCAGGAAATTGTGGGAGTGGAAACATCTCAGGAAGATTATTATCAAACCCAGTACAAAATCATAAAAAGCCGTCGTTTTGCCCGGGAGGTAATAAAAAAATTACATTTAGAAAGAATAGCTGATTTTACATCAGACACTAAAGAAGATATAGTAACTGTGTTTTTAAAACATGTCAAAGTAAAGCCTATAAGGAATAGCCGCTTAGTAGATATTTGTGTAGAATATGGCGATCCTCAATTAGCTGCTGAAATGGCTAATACCCTGGCCGACGTGTATATTCAACAAAACCTGGAAAGCAGTATTTTTATTGCCAGGGGTATTTTAGCTAAATTACCGGAGGAAGAAAGGTCTTATGAAAAAATAGAAGATTTGACCAGAAATACAGAGAAGCTTTCTTCTTTACCTTCGGTAATAAACAACCCTTTAATTCAACAACTTAAAATGGAATATGCGGAAGTAGAAGCAAAATATGCTAATTTTTCTAAGCGATATAAAAAGAAACACCCTACAATGATTGAATTAACCAGCTCTTTAGAGCGGATGGAAAAAAGAATTAACCAGGAAATTAAACGGGTAGTAGAAAGTCTTAAAACAGAACTTTCCGGTGCTTTGAGGGGTAACAATATAAGGATAATAGATAAAGCGGAAATACCTGATATTCCTATAAAACCGAAAGTAAAATTAAACATTTTTTTAGCAATCATAGCCGGATTAATAGGGGGATGTGGGTTAGCTTTTTTCTTTGAATATCTGGATGATACGGTTAAAGGAGATCGGGATATTGAGAACTATTTAGGGTTAATATTTCTTGGGTTTATCCCTAAAATAAACAATAACAAACGAAAAGATAAAAATGTAAGGGACAGAGATTTATTTGTTAATTTTCATTCCGAATCCATTATTGCCGAATTGATAAAAAGTATAAGATCAAAGCTCATCTTTTCTTTGCCCAAGGAGAAACTAAAAACTATTTTAGTTACCAGTACGGGTCCCCAGGAAGGAAAAACATTTACTGCGGTCAATCTTGCGGCATCCTTTGCTCAATTAGGAGAAAAAACACTGCTGATTGATTGTGATCTGCGACGACCGTCAGTGCATAAAATTTTTACCTTGAAAAACGGAAAAGGGGTAAGTGATTATTTGGTGGGGGAGGTGGAATTAGATAAGATTATTAAAAAAACGGAAGTAGAAAATTTAAGTGTAATTTTTTCCGGTTCCTTTGCTCCCAATCCTGCTGAACTGTTGAATCCGCAAAATCTTGAACAATTTATGCAATTGCTTAAAACTAAATTTGACCGGATTATTTTAGATTCTCCCCCGATTATTCCGGTAAGTGATGTAATAGGTTTGTCTACAGTAGTAGATGGAGTAATTCAGGTAATCCAATGGGGGAAAGTAAGTCGTCAAGTTATAAAAAGGGCAATAAAGACATTACGAGAAGTTAATGCCCGGATTCTGGGTGCGATATTGAATAATATTGATGTGGAAAAAAGTGAATATAGTTATTATTCTGATCAATACAAGTAAAATTATTTAAAAACAACATAAAACGATGAGTAAATGAAAAATAAAGCAATAAAAATATTAGACGGTATTATTGAAGGAGGAGTATTATTTTTAATTGTTTTTAGTCCGCTTGCTTTTGGTAGTGTGCAGGTTTGGGCGCAAACAGTAATAGAGTTGGTTGTTTTTTTAATGCTGACAACCTGGATTGTGAAAATAATAATTAAAAAGAAAATTGTTTTTTTTAAAAAATCATTAAGTATTTCCATCCTGGCATTTATAGTTTTGATTTTATTTCAAATAATTCCCTTTCCTGAATTTATTCTTAAATTTTTTTCCGGAACTCACCGTTTTTATAATAATGTTTCTTCTCAGATACCAGTGGTTTATACTTTGGGAGAGCAGTGTTTATCCGTTTACCGATATGCCACTTATATTGATTTATTAGAAATAGTTACTTGTGCATTGCTTTTTTTTGTTATCATTAACAACATAAATAGCAAAAAACAGATAAAAAGAATTTTTTGGGTCATTGTGTTGACAGGGTTTTTTATTTGTATTTTTGCTATTATTCAAAAATTTACCTGGAACGGTAAAATATATTGGTGTAAAAAGATTATACGCGGTGCTCCTTTTGGTCCCTATATTAATCGTGACCATTTTGCCGGATACATAAATTTAGTGATTCCTTTGAGTCTTGGTTTGATTTTATCCCGCATGAATAATTCCATCAAAGTATTTATTGGATTTATAACCATAGTAATGATTTCCAGTTTAGTGATTTCTGTATCCAGGGGAGGAGTGTTATCTTTTCTGGGAGCAACCATTTTTTTGAGTATAATGTTTTTTTTCTTTAAAAAAGCAGAAAAAAAGAAACTGTGGTATATAGCAGGGATATTAGGAACGGTCGTTCTTTTTGTCTTTTGGCTGGATTGGGCGCCGGTAATAAAACGCCTGGCTACCCTGGCAGACAAAGAAGGAGGAATTCTTTTTCCCCGTTTACCTGTCTGGCAGGCTTCAATGGGGATAGTTAGGGATTTTCCCCTTTTGGGAACAGGGCTGGGCACTTATTTTTGCACTTTTTCTATTTACCGTCCTTGCGAAATAACATCTTTTTTTAGGCATGCCCACAATGATTATTTACAACTACTTACAGAAACAGGGGTGATTGGTTTTGTAATTGTGTTGAGTTTTTTTATCGTATTTTTTAAACGGGCAATAAAAAGTTTGATTTTTGCTAAAAAAAATAAAGTCAACTATTCATTATCGGGTTTGCTTATTGCCGCTCTTACTTCAATAGTAACAATGCTGTTGCATAGTTTTATTGATTTTAACCTACATATATTTGCTAATGCTTTACTTTTTATAATAATACTGGCTTTAGTAGTGGTGATGTCTAATTTGATTAAAGATAAAATCCCTATTATAGTTATACCTGTTAAATCTTTTCGTGCATATCTGGTGGGTTTTTTGTTTGTAATAGGGTCATTTTTATTTGTTTTTTCGGTAGGGAAGGTATATACTGCTGATAAATACTTGCGTAAAGCAAAGATTGGAAATAATAAGGTTAAAAATTTAGAAAAAGCGGCATTTATAGATTCTAAGAATGCCTTTTATCATTATCAATTAGGATTGACTTATCAAAAAGAATCAGCCAATCAGACCAAATCTTTAAGAGACCGTCAACTTTTAATCGGACAGGCTCAATCAGAAATTGTTCAGGCAATAAAGTTAGCCCCTTCCATTGGCAGATATTGGGCAAGTTATGCCTGGTTGGTGGGAAGTTCGGGGGATTATGATAAAGCAACCTGCCTTTTTAATCAGGCATTAAAACTTGACCCGTACAATTCTGCCATTGGCGAATTAATAGATAGAATGGAGGAATTGAAGGATTTGAAAGTAAATTAGTAGTTAGGAGTTTTTGGTAGTCGCAGGCTTTAGCCTGCGTATTGACAGGAAAAGTGATTGAGTAAGACTTGACAAAAAACGATTTTTTACTAAAATGGGTGTGCATGCCTAAAAAAGTAATACTAAATTAGGTTTACGCTTTTCAATCAATGTCACTTCTGCGAATAGACTGTGTCATAACCCTGATTTTCAAAACAATTGTAGTGGCGATATTTAGAAATTGTTGAAAAATTCCTCTATGGTGTCGTTGCGAGGAGCAAAGCGACGAAGCAATCTCGTCGTTATCGCAGGATAATGAGATTGCCATGTCCTTAGGGGCCTGCAATGACAGAGACAAAAAGAGTTTTTCAACAATCTCTTTATGATGCCCGTCGGAAAAAGTATTCATTAGCCCAATACTTCGATTACACTCAGTACAAGTTCATTGGGCAACTACATTGATTGTGACACAGTCTGGAAAGCAGGAGTCTATCCCTGTAGATTTCTGCTTTTAGGTTATTCCGTCTTTAAAAATAAGGAGGCATTGACAAAATTATCCTAATATACAAAGATAGATTTGACTTAAAGTATTCTAATATGTGAGGACAGAAAATGGATAAAAAATATATTTTTAAGAAAAAAATGGTAGTAATTAGGCAATTAAAAGTAGATATTATTAAATAGATAATAATTGTAGATTCTTTTCGGTAGAGGAAAAAGACTTGACAAAAAAATGATTTTTTTACTAAAATGGGTATGCATACCTAAAAAAGTAATACTAAATTAGGGTTACACTAAGGAGTTTAGATGAAAAAATTAATATTTAAACCTCGCTTACTTCTTCAAAAAGTAGTAAAACATTTAGATAATCCTGAAATTACTGTTATTACAGGAGCTCGACAAGTGGGAAAGACCGTGCTTTTAAGGTTGCTCAAAGATTGGCTTGTAAAAAATAAAAATGTTTTAGCCGAAGATATTTTTTATTTTAACTTAGATATAGTAAAAGATTGGGAATTTTTTCAAAATCAAGCAGAGCTAATTGAGTTTTTAAAAAGTAGGTCACAAAAAAGAAAAATATATGTTTTTGTTGATGAAGCACAAAGGGTTTCTGATTGTGCACGGTTTTTTAAAGGAATCTATGATTCTTCTTTAAATGTAAAACTTGTTTTAACAGGCTCAGCTTCTTTAGAATTAAAAACGAAATTAAAAGAAACTTTAAGTGGCAGGAAAAAAATATTTGCTTTATCAACTTTTTCTTTTTTTGAGTTCGTATCCACAAAAGATAAATATTTAGGGCAAATTCTCCAAGATTTTTCTAAAATATCTGTGTTAGACCGGAAAAAATTGATAGCTTTATTTATTGAATATAGTCTTTGGGGTGGATATCCTAAAGTAGTATTATCTGAAAACAAAGAAGATAAACTTGCAGTTTTAAGTGAAATATATTCCAGCTACATTGAAAAAGATATAGTCAATTTTTTAGAGATAAAAAATAAAATGGGTTTTTCAAGATTGGTAAGGCTTCTTTCCGGACAAAGTGGACAGTTGGTAAATGTTGCTGAGTTAGCAGTGGGATTAGGATTAGATAGAGGAACAATAGAAAGGTATTTAAATGCGTTAGAGGAGACATTTATTATAAAAACCCTTCTACCATATTATAGTAATCCAAGACAAGAAATTATTAAACAAAACAAAATTTATTTTTCTGATATGGGTTTGAGAAATTATTGTCTTGAAAATTTTCACTATTTAGATATAAGACAGGATGGAGGATTACTTCTGGAAAATGCTGTTTTTAAAGAAATATTGATTTCTTTGGAGGGTTTTCAAAAAGTTCGTTTTTGGCGGACTAAACAAGGAAGTGAGGTTGATTTTTTAATGTTGAAAGAAAATAACTTTTTACCCGTAGAAATAAAACTTCATCTGAAAAATCCAAAAGTATCTCAAGGCCAGAGGAGTTTTATTACGAAATATAAACCGAAAAAAGCAGTGATAGTTAATTTAGACATTTTTAATAAAGAAATACAAATAGGAGAAACAAAAGTTTTTTTTATTTATCCTTACGAAATAAAAAAGTTCCTTTAATAAAGAACATTAAAAAGAAACGATATTCCATTTGATATAAATAGTAGCTTGATTTATAAAAAGGACATTTAAGAATAGGAAAATAAATATAAATAAAGAGATAATAATGGCAGATTTTTAGATTCTAAAAATGCCTTTTATCATTATCAATTAGGATTGACTTATCAAAAGGAATCAGCCAACCAGACCAAATCTTTAAGAGAGCGTCAACTTTTAATTGGACAGGCTCGATCAGAAATTGTTCAGGCAATAAAGTTAGCTCCTTCCATTGGTAGATATTGGGCAAGTTATGCCTG
This sequence comes from Clostridia bacterium, assembly GCA_030595925.1. Classification (GTDB taxonomy): domain Bacteria; phylum CBDUZB01; class JAGLHV01; order JAGLHV01; family JAGLHV01; genus JAGLHV01. The sequence continues at coordinate 11,556 of JAUVLC010000009.1, forward strand.
GTTAGTGGGAAGTTCGGGGGATTATGATAAAGCAACCTGCCTTTTTAATCAGGCATTAAAACTTGATTTGTACAATCCTGCTATCGGCGAATTAAGAGATAGAATGGAGGAATTGAAAAGTTTTAAAGAACAATAGGTATGCTGGAATTAAAAGAGAAAAATTATGAACACAGGTAGAAGAATTACTGTAAATTTTTTGTTTTTGTCAACAGCAAATATAATTAGTAAAGGTCTTGTTTTTATTACTGTAATTTATTTAGCTCGGATTTTGGGACCGGAAAATTTTGGCAAACTTATTTTTGCCCAGGCGTTTATTGTTTATTTTATGTTGGTTACTAATATGGGTTTGTCTACTTTAGGGATAAGAGAAATAGTTAGAAACAAAGATAAAATAAATGATTATATTAATAATATATTTGCATTAAGGTTAGTTTTAAGTGGAATATCGTTTTGCCTGTTACTTGTGTTTGTAAGTTTGATTCGTAAACCGGTGGAAATCAAGTATTTAATTGTTGTTTATGGTCTTTCGTTGTTTCCTTTTGCTTTACTTTTTGAATGGGTATTTGAGGGACTTGAACAAATGAAGTATGTTGGGATGTCACGGGTTTTGGATAAATTATGTTTTTTCCTTTTAATATTCCTTTTTGTACAAGATTCTAAAGGATTACTAATAATTCCTTGGTTTGGGCTGGCAGGAAGTTTTTTTGCTACGATGTTTCTGATTTATATTTATATAAAAAAAATTGGAAAAATAAAAATAAAAGTTAATGTTTTACTTTGGAAAAATTTAATAAAACAAGCATTACCAATGGGTACAGCTTATATATTAGTTCAATTACCCCTTTATTTTGATACGATAATTCTTGGGTTTATGAAGACAAATGAAATGGTTGGATGGTATAATGCTGCGTATAAGATAGTGTTGTTTTTCGGTGGATTTAGCGGGATTTTGGGGATAGCGATTTTTCCTGTTATTACCAGATTTTATAAAGAATCGTTAGAAAAGTTGAAAATATTTATTTACTATATAAACAAAATGGCAATATTAGTAACTATCCCGACAGCGATAGCAGGAACTATATTTGCAGGGCCAATGATGAATTTATTTTATGGAAACCAATATAACAATGGTATAATTGCCTTTCAAATTTTAATCTGGAGTATTATATTTGGTCTTTTCAATATTCCTTTTGCTCTCCTCTTAATAACTGCTGATAAACAAAAAAAATATATGCGGGTTGCTTTAACGGGTGCTATTGTAAATATAAGTTTAAATTTGTTTTTAATTCCTAAGTACTCTTTAATTGGTGCAGGAACGGCAACAATAATATCAGAAATTGTTATGTTTGTAATGTTGTATTTTTATGTGTGTCAAATTATTCAAATTAGTATCAAAACATCTATTTTTAAATCTTTAATAGCTTCTATTCCCATGGGATTATGTATGTGTTTTTTAACTCAACCTGTTTTAGTTAGATTAGTGGGGGGGGGAATTGTTTATATATTGTTTCTTTTTTGGTCTAAAGAGATTAGGAAAGAAGATATAATCTTCTTTAAACTAAATTTCACAAAAGGTAATTTTGAGTAACAAATAATATTTTGAGAGTATCGAGATTATGTTAAGACAGATTTTTGCTAAAATTAGTCATGGATTACAAATTATAAAATATATTAAAAACTGGCCGGTATATTTTTTGGACTATTTTAGTTTGCTCCGGGACAAAATTGTAATTATTAAATTAAGGAATGGGGTAAAATATAAAATTCGTGCAGGAACCAATGATCGTGGAATAATAAATGAAATATGGTTGGATAAAAATTATTTATTGGATAGAGAGGATATAAAGGATGGTTCGATAATAATTGATCTCGGTGCTCAAATAGGCGCTTTTTCTGTTTTTGCCGCAACAAGAGGACGAAATGTTAAGGTTTATGCTTATGAACCACTACCTGATAATTTTAAGTTGCTTACTGAGAATATAAAACTAAATAATTTATCCGATAATATTCTTCCATTTAATAAGGCAGTATTAGATTCAGGTAAAGATGCAACGTTATATGTTGACAAAAAAGATATGGGGGGACATTCAGTTTTTTTCAAACATGGTTGTTCAATAACAGTAAAAGCAATCTCTTTAGAAGAAGTCTTTAAGGATAATGAGCTCATAAAGTGTGATTTATTGAAAATTGATATAGAAGGTTCTGAATATCCTGTGTTATTTAATGCATCTAAGGAAACATTAAAAAAAATTGAAAAAATCTATCTGGAATGTCACAAAATACCAGATAACAAATTTTATACTCCTTTAGCTTTAAGAAAAAAACTTCAGAAAAATGATTTTGAAATAGTTCAAAAAAAACAATATTTATATGCGATAAGATTAAATAAAAGAAGGTAACATATGAGTACTTCATATCCAAAAAACGAAGCAGGTATATACGACCAGAAAAGATTTTTTGACTTTTCAGGACAATTATTTAATAAACTGGAAATGCGCCAATTGGAAAATCTCCTTTGTGTTTTCCCTCCACAACAAAAAATATTGGAGGTTGGCTGTGGAACAGGAAGATTTGTAGTTAAATGTTTAGAAAATGGGCATAACGTTTTTGGATTGGATTCTTCAATTTGGATGCTTAAAGAATGTATAAAAAAAACAACGAATTTAAAAAAAGCAAAATTATTCCTGGCTGAAGGAAGTAGGTTGCCTTTTGGAGATAACCAATTTGATTTTACATATTCAATTAGAACATTAAATCAGGTGTCATCAAAGCTATATGCTTTAGGTGTAATTCATGAAATGATTAGAGTTACAAATAAAGGGGGTACGATGCTTATTGAATTTGTAAACAAACAAAGCTTGACTATAAGAAGATATCGCAGTGTGCGGCTTTCAGTAAGTGATATTAGATTAATTGTTGGGAAATATAAAAATGTGAAAATTGAAAGTATATCGGGAATTTTATTTTTTCCACAAAGTTTGATGAGATTAACTCCCGTTTTATTGTTAAGGATATTTGAGAGGGTCGACAACGTTTTTTCCAGAATTTTTCCTACATTTACAACTAGGTGTTATATTGTTTTGAAAAAAAATAAATGATAAAGTTGGTTTGAATTTATGAAAGTTGGTATATTTGTTTCCTGTGCTAAGTATCCTAAAGAATTATTTAGTAGTGTTTCAGGTCATGTACAAGTGGCGGTTTCCAGTGCGAATATTTTAAAAAAAAATGGATACGAAGTTACTTTTATTACTAATAAGGCACCATTAGGATATACGGTGCCTCCTGATATTGCTGAGGGAATAGAGATAAAATGTATCGGGGAGGTATCCGATAAATACCCAGAACAAGATTATAATATTTTTAACTATAAATTGTATTTATTTGTAAAGCAATTGCGAAAATTAATAATAGTTTCTGGGTTTGATGTAATTCACTTCTTTGGAGCCAATAAAACTGCTTATCTTTTAGGTTTATTAAAATTGATTAAAGTACCTGGGGCAACTTTGATGACCTTTCATAATTATTATAACCCGGTTAAAAATATTGATTTATTGTTTAAAAAATTATTAAAGAACATTGATATTTTGATTACGTTAACCAATTACACCAGAACAAAAATTTTTCAATCGGTACTGGAAAATATTATGAATAAAAATAATATAGCAGTAACTCCGCCGGGGATTAAATCGACTAAATCGATTAAATCCAGAAAAAATTCGTTTTTAGAAGCTCTAATTCCCTATGTTCTTTTTTGGCGTGATGCCAATAAAGAATCCGGTGCGGATTTATGTGTAGAGGCTTTTGAGCAGTTAAGCATGGAATATCCTCATATTAATTTTGTTTTTGCCGTTAGAAAGGGCAATGAATATAATAATGTTTTAAAAAATAGCAGAATTTTTAGAAATATTAAATTACTTGTTTATCCTTATGAAAACAACATTACAATACAAGATTTGATAAGTTCATCCAAGGCTATTGTTTTGCCTTTTAGAAAACTCAGCATTAATCCACAATTAGCAATTTTGGAAACCATGTATAGCGGTGTACCCATTATTACTACTGCTATTGAATCCAATAAGGAAATTATTAAACATCGTAAGACTGGAATGGTAATTTCGCCTTCGGTAGATAAAATTATTCAAGCGGTTAGAGAATTATTAAATAATCCTTCTTTTGCCGGAGAGCTGGGTGTTAATGCTTTAAATCAAGTTCGGGAAGAATGGAACTGGGAAAAATATGAGAGTAGATTGTTAAATATTTATAGAGAAATATTCAACAAGTAAAAACCATAGTATTTATATAATTGTGTGATATCAAATATATTTAAACAGGAAATTAAGATGAAAATCGGACATATATCGTATGCATACAAACCGGTTATTGGCGGACAGGAAGTCTATATATCAAATTTAATAGAAGTTTTAAAAGACCAGGGGCATTCACAAAGAGTATATCAATCAGATGTTGGAATTGAAATAGCTAGTCCTGAATTAGTATTAATACCAAAGTTACCTAAAATTATGCGTTATAAAGCAACTGATATTTATGCTTATAACCTTTTTTTGCTATCTAAATATAAAGAATTGAAAAAAGAGGATGTCCTTATTGTTCATTATGCTTTTCATTATCCTGTAGTTTCCTGGCATAAAAATGTTATTATTGTATCTCATGGGGTTGAATGGGAAGTTCCCCCCATTAGGTTAAATCACAAAATAAGAAAAATAATTGCTAAAATTACTTACAAAAGTAAGCATTGTAAACTTGTAGCCAACGATACTGATTATTTTCGTCAAATGCGGGTAAATATTAATCCGGCAAGAGGGGTATTTGAAGAGATTGATAAGGATAGATGGTTTATTCCCAATTGTGTTGATACTTCACGTTTTTGTGAGAACGAAGGATTGGAAAAACTTAAAAGATTAAATCCTATATTAGTACCAAGAAATATTGTTCATCGAAGAGGAATAGACTTAGCAATAAAAGCCTTCAGTCTTTTTGTTAAAAAGTATCCGGATACAAATCTTGTTATCGTTGGAAGCTATAATAATTGTTTAAATCCAGTATATAAAAATGTATGCAATATAGTGAAGAATTTAAATTTAGAAAAGAAAATTATTTTTTGGGGTAGTGCTCCATGGACAGAGATGCCAAAAATTTATTATTCTTCTCTAATGACAGTTATCCCCAGTATTTTTGGCGAAGGAACATCCTTGAGTGCTCTGGAGAGTATGGCTTGTGGAATAACGACTGTTTCTACCAATGTAGGAGGGTTAGCTGATTTACCATGTGTACTGGCAAGCCCTGATTATAAAAATTTAGCCGAGACAATGATAGAAAGTTTTAATGATCGAAAACAAATTGGGCAAAAACAAAAGGATTTAGTGGCTAAGACTTATAATCACAATAATTGGAAAAATACGTGGATTAAAGTACTATTATCATGAAAAGAGAAAGATTAGCAAAAAAAGATAATTTATTTAAAGGGAATTGGCAAATGCTTGGTATGGTATTTTTTTCAATTCTTAGTGCTGTTGGTATAATGTTTTATGATATAAAAGCGCTATTGGTAATTTTTATTATAGGAATTACAGTAATTATTTTGTGTAAGCCATGGTATGGTTTTTTGTTGATGGTTTTTTTTATTCCTTTTACTGGAGTTTTGAAGAAAGAAATAGGAATAGGTTTAGTTCCTTCTCAAATAATTGGAGTTATTACCTTGGGGGCATTTCTTATTTATAAAAAAATGAGAATAGAAAAATTAAAAAAAATGCAGAGCGGTAACATTTTATTATTGTTTTTTAGCTGGGTTATTATAATTTCACTTTTTAAATATCCTCAAGTATTAATGCAAAAAGGAGTATTATGGGGAGGTCCCTTACGAAATTCAACGGGTAGGACATTTATACAAATAATTGCATTGGGATGGATGGTTAGCTTTTATTTTTTGACTATAAATATTTTAAACAGCAAAGAAAGAGTAATAAAAACAATAAAAATTTTATTAATAACGACATTTCTTGTAAGTTTATTTGGATTATATCAGTTTGGAGGGTTTTTTTTCAAGTGGCCGTTTATTGAAACTACTTATCGAGTGATAACAACGACATGGGAAAGTTCTGGGTATGTGTCCGGCGTTATGCGGGTTGCTTCAACTGTAGGAGAAGCAAAAAATTTATCTTATTTTCTTTTAACGATAATTTTTCTGCTTTTGGTTTTAATACTATTGAAACAATATCTCTTTAAATTTAAGTGGATTCCAGTTTTGTTTCTTATTTGTGCCATAATGGTTTTTGTTTTGACTTTTTCCAGAAGCGGTTTTATTTTGTTTATTCCTTGCTTGATTTTAAGTTTGTTTTTAGTGGTAATGTATTCGGAAAACTCGAAAGATGTTTTGGAAAAAATTTGCAAATTTTTACTTGTTTTTATTATAACTTATTTGATAACTTATAAAATTTTTTCTTTTTTTGACTATAATCTTAATTCTCTTATTGTTCATCGTTGTCAATCAATACCAAGAGGCTGGGAAGAAAGTATTGATTCTTTGAAATTTAATGCTGTTTTAAAGTTAATACCTCAACATTTTATTTTCGGAGTTGGATGGGGAAATGCTCCTTTTTATCTTCCCCAATTTGGAATGATAGAATTAACCCCTAATCAATATCTTAATATATTATTTGAATCGGGAATTATAGGACTGGGGATTTTCTTTTGGTTTATAGGTAGCTCTTTAAGTTATACTTTTAATTCATTAAAAAAAATAAAAGATATAGCCTGGAGAAGTGTAATTATTGCTTTGCTTTCAGGAAATTGTGTTTTTTTTATTATATTAACATATTACTCTTATTGGTTTAATAATCCTTATTTATGGATTATGATGGGGATGCTTAGTGCATCGGTAAGGTTAGGATTAAAAGAAAATGAGGCAAGTTATGTTGAAGATTTCAAAGCAAAAAATACCTGTTAGGAAAAACAGAATAGTTGTTTTTTTTATCCACTACTTGGTGTTGGTACTTTTTTCCCCATATGTACTGATCAGCTGTTGGGTGAAAGATAAAAAAATATTTTTAAAAAAAATAAAAAAAATTCTTATTATTCGAATAGACGGTCTTGGAGACGTAACTTTATCAACACCTGTTTTTAAGGCGTTAAGAGATATTTTCCCCCATGCAGAGATAACTTTACTTGTGGCTAGCTGGTCAAAAGAATTAGTCGAAGGAATGCCAACATTTGATGAGGTAATATATCTTGATGTTCCCTGGGTAGTAAAAAATAAAAAAGAAAAATTTAGTAAATTAATAAAAGTTATAAAAAAGGTAAGAAAAAGAAGGTTTGATATTACTATGGATTTAAGAGGAGATTTTAGAAATAATATTTTAATGTATTTATTTAAAGGGAAATACAGAATAGGTTACAATACTACAGGATGTCAATTTTTGCTTACCCATGTAGTTTCTTTGGGAGATAATCATCACCCAATAAATATGGGGCAATCTTTAATTAAATATCTAAAACCGAATAATAAAAAAAAATATGAACCTTCCTTATGGATTGAAGAAAAAGATCGAATATTTAGTGAAAATTTTTTAAGTTATAATGGGGTTAAAAATGATGATTTAGTTGTTATTATGCATCCGGCAGCTCGATGGGATGGGAGACAATGGCAAATAGAAGGTTATGCTAATATAGCGGATAGATTGATTGAGAAATATGGGGTAAAAGTTGTTTTTACAGGCAGTATTAACGATGTTAAGTTGACAGTAAAAATAGTGAAACAAATGAAAAACATACCAATAATAGCAACGGGAAAAAATAATCTCAAGCAGTTTTTGGCTTTATTAGAAAAATGCAATCTTTTTATTGGAGTAGATTCCGGGCCTATGCATATGGCTGCTGCCCTGGGTATACAAGTAATAGCTCTTTTTGGTGCTGCTCGGGTCGAAGCTATGAGACCCTATGGAAATGGTCATATAATTTTAACCCAACAGGATAGTTTTTCCTGTAGTCCTTGTGCTCAAACCTTTTGTAAAAGACCGAAAAATAGTTGTATGAAAGCAATTACTATCGATATGGTGTGGACGGCAGTTGAGAAACAAATAGAAAAAATAAAGTTAAAAGAGATTAAATTCCATGAAGATACTACTTATTGACCCTCCATTTAAAAGATTTACCGGATTTGTTAATTTTTACTTTCCTATTGGGCTTACCTATTTGGCCGGATATTTGAGAGCAAGGGGATATACGGATATTTGTATTTTTGACTCTGATGCTGTAGAAAAGGGAATGGACATTGATTTTAGTGATGAATATCGAAGACTGGAATTTTACAGGGAAGGATTAAATAATTCTTCCCATAAAGTATGGCAGGAGATAAAAAATGTTGTCAAAAAAATAAATCCCGATGTGGTGGGAATGACCGCCATGACCACAAAATTCGGTTCTGTTTTGAAGACAGCTGAAGTGATAAAAAAAGATAATCCTGATTTAATTATAATTGTTGGCGGTCCGCATCCAACGTTATTGCCGGAACAAACCCTGAAAGCTAAACAAATAGATTTTGTTATAAGAGGTGAGGGAGAAGAAACTTTTTACGAATTAATCAAAACAATCGATGAAAAAAAAGAATATAGAGAAATAAAAGGACTTTCTTATAGAGTAAATGAAAAAATTATACATAATTCATCCAGGGAGTTTATAAATAAACTTGATGAAATTCCTCTTCCTGCGAGAGACTTGCTAATGAACCAGGATAAATATATTTCTGAGGATATGGGCGTAATAATGACTTCCCGGGGTTGTCCGTTTAATTGTACTTATTGTTGTCATATGTGGCAGAGAAAAGTGAGAAATCGTTCTGTTGATAATGTGATTGAGGAAATCAGACTGGTAAAGCAAAATTATGGTACCAGGCAGTTTGAGTTTAAAGACGATTCTTTTACTTTAAATAGAGAAAGAATAATTGATTTATGTGAAAAAATGGTTTTAGAAAAGTTGAAAATTAACTGGGGGTGCAGCACCAGAGTAGATTTATTAGATGAGGAACTAATTTTAAAAATGAAGAAAGCCGGGTGCAATATAATTAAATTGGGCATTGAAACCGGCAGTGAAAGAATTTTAAAAGAGACAAAAAAAGGCGTAACTTTTAGCCAGATGAGGAAAGCAGCGGGATGGTTAAATAAACATAATATATTTTGGAGTGGATATTTTATGGGAGGATTACCTTCCGAAACATATGAGGATATAATTAAAACATATAAATTTATGAAGGAATTAAATCCTTATTATGCCGGATTAGGGATGTATAATCCTTTTCCCGGGACAGAATTGTTTAATCAGGGAGTAAAACTGGGCTTGTTGCATTCCGAGGTTGATTTATCGCATTTTTTTCGGGTTAATGCAAAGAATTATTTTTTTGTAAATTCGGAAAAAAGAGTAGCAAATATAGATAAAGAAACATTTGATAAAGTGGTTTCTTTTATGATAAAAGAATTTAATAACCATAATAAGCAATTAAAAAATATTTTAAGAAGAGGATGGGCCAGGAAAAAAGTGTATTTGGGGGATTTCAGCCTTTTTGTTCAGGATTTAAGGAAAGCGGTAAAATGGGTTTTTGGTTCTGTTTAAAAAACAAATAAACATCCTGAATTTTTTTTAAATTCAGGGTGTTTTTATTTCCTGCCGGTTGGAAGTAATTTTCTACTAAAAACAAACAAAATCATTAAAAATTACCGAAATATATCCCTCTTTTGAATAGAAAAACGGCTAAAAGAATAGATTGATATTTTTAAAGAATTTTGGTATAATAATTTGATATAAAAGTAGAGGGAGTAAAGCAAGGTACAATCAATGAAAAAGCGAAGGAAAGAAGGGATATTTATTACCTTTGAAGGGCCGGAAGGGAGCGGGAAAAGCCTTCAGGCAAAGAAGGTTTGTAAATATTTAAAGGATAAGGGGTTTCCTGTGATTCATACCAGGGAGCCGGGTGGGACGGATTTAGGCCGGACTTTGCGCAAAATCCTGTTAAATCCGCGTAATAAAATTGACTCTAAAACTGAACTTTTTCTTAATTTTGCCGATAGAGCAGAGCATATTGTTCAGGTAATCAAGCCGGCGTTAAAAGAAGGAAAGGTTATTATCTGTGAACGGTTTAATGATGCTACTCTGGCTTATCAGGGATACGGGAGAGGGTTAGATAGGAGTTTAATAAAAAAAATAGGGTGTTTTATTGAGGATGGAATCGTTCCGAATTTAACTTTTCTTTTGGACATAAAAGTTGAACAGGGGCTGAAGAGAGCGGTAAATACAGCTAAAGATTTTAAAAAGGGTGAGGGAGACCGGTTAGAGCAGGAAAAAATTTCTTTTCATCGTAAGGTTCGCCGGGGATATCAGGCTATTGCCAGGGAAGACGGGAAGAGAATAAAAGTAATTTCAGGTACAAAAAGTATAGAGCAGGTTTTCGAGAAAATAGTCAATTATATTAATATAGTTCTTGAAATAAAGTAAGGAAGAGATTTGAAAATGTTTTTTTCAGATGTTTTGGGGCAGGAACTGCCCATTAAAATCATACAAAATGCAATAAAAAAGGAAAAGTGTGCCCATGCTTATTTATTTGTAGGGCCGGAAGGGGTGGGAAAGAAATCTACTGCTTTTGCTTTTGCCCGTTTATTAAATTGTAAAAATAGAATAGCTATAGATAGTAAAGGCGAAAAACACGAATCCAATGGGGATAATTTAGATTTGCAGGATATAAACATCTATGATTCCTGTGGTGAATGCATTTCTTGTAAGAAAATTAAAAAAGGGATTCATCCGGATGTAAGTTTTATTTATCCTGAGAAAAAAGACATTCGTATCAATCAAATGAGGGTTTTAAAATATCAGGCTCAATTTAAGCCGATGGAAGGCCGTTGGAAAGTTTATATAATTGATAAAGCCCATATGATGAATAAAGAATCTGCAAATAGCGTATTGAAACTTTTAGAAGAGCCCCCGGATAAAGTTTTAATTATTCTTATTGCACAAAACAAATACGGGATATTACCTACGATTATTTCCAGATGTCAGGTAATTAAATTTAATCTGCTTCCTTCTGATTTAATAATTCGTTCTTTGAAAGAAAAGTATAACATAGAAGAAAAAAAAGCTTTATTTTTCAGTAGGTTGTCCCATGGAAGTATAGGAAAAGCCTTTTCTTGTTGTGAAGAGAAGATGGATGAGACAAAGAAAAAAGCGGACTTATTAATTTCTAAAATGAAGAAAGGGGATTTTATTAGTTTGTTTTCTGAAAGCGAAAAATTGTCTTTTAGTAAGGAGAAGGAAGAATTAAAAAAAATTTTAAATATAATGATTGTTTTTTATAGAGAAAAAATGTATGAAAACCCTACCAGTGAATATATAAAGATATTAGAGGTTATTTTGCAGACGAAAGAAAGTATAAAAAGAAATATAAATGTAGGTTTAGCTCTGGATGAAATGTTTTTAAATGTAAATAAAATAATGGAAAACAAAAAATTTGCTGAGATTATTTAATGGTTTTTAGTTTAAAATTTAACATTTACAGTAGCCTTAAGTAAAAGATATAGGTTAGGGGTAAATGACGGCTTTAAGGAGAAAATAATATGCCGGTAGTAGTGGGAGTGGAAACAAGGAAAAATAAGGATGTTTTTTATTTTAATCCCCGGGATTTGGATTTAGCGGTAGAAGATAAAGTATTGGTCGAAACGGAAAATGGTATTGAATGGGGGGTGGTGGTAGAATTAGAAAAGGTATTAGAGAAAAAGAAAGAAAGGATAAAAAATATTATAAGGAAAATGAATGAGTATGATTTCAATAAATTAAAAGAAAATAAGATAAAAGAAAAAGCAGCACTTAAGAGTTGTTTGCAAAAGGTAGAAGATAGAGAGTTAAAAATGAAATTAGCCAGTGTGGAATATACTTTTGACCGGAATAAACTCTTTGTGTATTATACTGCAGAAGGAAGAATTGATTTTAGGGAATTGATCAAAGATTTAGGGTATCTTTTGAAAAGTCGTATTCAAATGGTTCAAATAGGGGTAAGGGATGAAGCCAAAATGTTGGGTGCTTTTGGTACTTGCGGCCGGATGCTTTGTTGTAAGGCTTTTCTTCATGAGTTTAAACCGGTAGGTATCGAAATGGCTAAAGAACAAAATTTATCTTTAAATCCCAATAAAATATCAGGGGCGTGCGGTCGATTAATGTGTTGTTTGGCCTATGAATACAAAGATTATAAAGAAGTGAAAAAGAGATTGCCTAAAAAGGGGCTAAAAGTAAAAACCAGCCAGGGAGAAGGGATAGTGAAAGATGTAAATCTTTTTACGGAAGAAATTACTATTGATTGTGGGAAAGGTGTTTTTAAAAAAGTTCCTGTTAGTGAAATTCATGTCGGTATTTTAGATAAATTTAAATTAAGTAAAAATAAATAGGCAGTTAAATTTTAAAACAAGGATAATCAAACAACGTGAATAAGAAATTCTATATCACTACTCCATTATATTATGTTAATGATGTCTTACACATTGGGCATGCGTATTGTACTGTCGCAGTGGATGTATTGGCACGTTTTAGAAGATTGAAGGGAGAAGAAGTTTTTTTTTTAACAGGGACTGATGAGCATGGACAAAAAATAGAACAGGCGGCACGGTTAAAAGGGGAAGAGCCGCAAGCGTGGGTAGAGAGGATTGTTAAGGAAGACAAAAAACTATGGGAGAGATTGAATATCTCTTATGATGATTTTATTCAAACGACCCAGGTACGGCATAAAGATACGGTACAGGCTGTTTTTACTAAACTTTATGAAAAAGGGGATATTTACAAGGGGAAATATGAAGGATGGTATTGTGTTCCTTGTGAAACTTTTTGTTTAGAAGGGCAATTGGTTGAAGGTAAATGTCCGGAATGTGGACGGATAGCGGAAAAAGTTGCTGAGGAAAGTTATTTCTTTAAATTGTCCGAATATCAGGAAAAGTTATTAGATTATTTTAATAAAAATCCTGATTTTATGCAGCCGCCATCCCGACAGGCAGAAATGATTAATTTTGTGAAAGATGGATTGAAAGATCTAAGTGTGAGCAGATTGGGTACTAAGTGGGGAATACCGGTACCGTTTGATTCCAAACATACTATTTATGTGTGGTTTGATGCATTGATAAATTATATTACTGCTGTTGATTATCTTAAAGAAGGTGAGAAGTTTAAAAAATTTTGGCCTGCTGATATTCATCTGGTAGGAAAGGAAATATTCAAATTTCATGTAATTATTTGGCCGGCTATGTTAATGGCTTTAGATATAAAAATTCCCCGTAAGGTTTTTGGTCATGGATGGTGGACGGTAGAAGGAAAGAAAATGAGTAAGTCCAAAGGGAATGTGGTAGATCCCCATCAGGTAGTGGATGAATTCGGAGTAGATGCGTTTCGTTATTTTCTTCTACGGGAGGTACCGTTTGGTTTAGATGGTGATTTTTCAAAGGATTCTTTTATCAATCGTTATAATGCTGATTTAGCTAATGATTTAGGTAATTTGCTCAACCGGACATTAGTTATGTTGGATAAATATTTTGAGGGGATTATTCCTGTCCCGGAAAGTAAAGAAAAAATAGATGATGATTTAATAAATCTTATCCAAAAACTTCCCTCTAATTTGGAAGAATCATTGGAAAGATTGGAATTTCATTCTGCTTTTTCTTATATCTGGGAGATAGTTAATTTTGCCAATAAATATATTGATGAGATGGCTCCATGGAAATTATTCAAGGATAATAAGGAAAGGCTGCAAACAGTTATTTATAATTTAATAGAGGCTTTACGAATAATTTCTTTAGCTGTTGCTCCTTTTATGCCTGAAACTAACGAAAAAATGGAGAAACAATTAGGAATTTCTCATCATAAATCTTTTGAGGCAATGGTTTGGGGTGGGATTAAACCCGGGAATAAAATAGAAATGAAGGGGAGGGAACCCTTGTTTCCCCGAATAATTAAACCTAAAAAGTAGTTTTTATCAAAAGCGGGATAATTAATTGCTGATAATGTTTTGGAAAATATAAGTTTGGTTGGTTGTGGGGGTTTTTTCAATGAAAGAGAAAAAAATAATTTTAAACTTTATTTTGGGATTGATTATTTTAATGCTAAGTATTTCCGGTTTTTCCATCGGGAAATATATTTTTAATTTTAAAGATATTTTTTCTTATCATAAGGCAACTTCGAGCGAAGTGGAAAAATCAAGTATTTCTTATGTCAACTGGGAAAACAAAGCAGAGAAAATACTAAATAAAAAAACGGATAAATTAACTTTTGTTGATTTTGTTAGTAAGAAAAATAAATCATCAAAGAAAAAGAAAATTTTAATTTCTAAGAAGAAACAAATTGCAAAAAAGATAAAGAGAAAAAAAATAAAAATACCTGTTGTTTCTAAAGAGTTAATTGTAGATGATTTTGACCGGAAAACATATTTAAATAGTTTAGGGGAAAATAGCGGAATATTTTCAGGCGGGGGGGGAGTTTGTGAACGGGTTTTTTCTTCCGATGAGTTTTTTCCTATGGGGTATTTATTAAGACTGGATTATGATGTAAGTATTGAAAGGTCATATGCCGGGTTCTGGACTGGATTGGGAGGAATTAATTTAATCTCTTATGATTATTTATCTTTTTGGATTAAGGGATTGAAGGGTAGGGAATCTTTTAGACTAGAGATTAGTGATGGTATAAATAATGTAGGGTTTTCTATTAGGGCCTTTTTATCGGATAAAAGGGATTCTTCCTGGCAGAAAGTTTTTATTCCTTTAGATTCTTCTTTTAAGGGTATTAATTGGGGAAAAATGAAAGGAAATCTTACTTTTACTTTTGAGTATTCCGAGGGTTTACCTTATAAAAGTACGGTATTTATTGAACGAATAAGTTTTGTTGCTGAGAAAAAAAATAAAAAAACATCGAATAATTTTAACGATTACTTGTCCTCTCCGTTTTATTTATCGGAGGCGGAGAGGATAAAGTGCGTCATTGAGAAGTTCCAAATGAGCTAAAGCAATATTGATTGATATGATATTTTATGGTATTGTTTTGTCCCGGAGTTTGTTCTGAGCATTATTTAAGGACTTGTCTCAATGACATCAAATAGGCAATTTTGTAGAATTCTAAAAATATTTAGTAAGAGGAGAAACCTAAATATGCAAATAATTTATCATGTTATGGTTTTTATTTTGTCTCTTTGTACTCTTGTTTTGTGGTTTTGGTTAAAGAAAGCAAATAGAAGAGCTGCTACCAATTTGAATAAACAAAGTGTGGGAAGTATAGAAAATTATTTGGAAAAAATAAATAAAACGATGGAAAATTTGAATAGTAAATTTTGGGAATATGATAATTATTTAGCTAATATTCAGAGGACCGTTGAAGAAGAACGGCGGGAAATCATAAAATTATTAGAGAATGTAACCAGATTGATAGAAAAGGAAAAAAAAGAAAACAACTATTCTTTTCCTAAACAAGACAAACATTTAGTTTCTGAGTTAAATCAAAAAGTAGGTGATTTAGAAAGCAAGTTGAGGCAATATGTTCAAAAAGGCGGAATTTTATAATACTTAATAAGTGGATGAAATAACCGAATGAAAGAAAAGATAGAAAAAAATGGTGTAATAATTATTTGGATAATAGTTGGCTTAATTATCCTTATAAACGGAGCCTTCTTTTTGATAGGAATAATAGATTTGTTTAAACGAAGTGGTCCTTCTTTAAAACCTGTTCCTATTGTTAAAACAGACAAAGAAGTTATTATTGAAGAGAAACAGGATGTTGAAGAAAAGTCTAAGAAATTTGTTGAGGAATCGAAAGAAGAAAGTATTGTAGAAAAAGAAAAAGTCTTTAAAAAAGAAATTAAACCAAAAAAAGAGGTTAAAGCCAAAAAAGAAATAAAACCAAAAAAAGAAATTAAACCAAAAAAAGAAATTAAAGCTAAGAAAGAGGTCAAACTAAAAAAAGAAAAAACAAAACCTGCGGAAAAGAAAGTTGGAAAAAGAAAGGGTATTTTATTTTTAAATAATTTTGATAATAATACAACAAAAAATGATTTAGGAAAAAAGACCTGGTGTTTTAAAAAAGGAGAGGGGGTTTGTATTGATTCTTTTTACTATAATATAAATATCCCCAATACCTATAATGACAGGAATGGAGAATATTCCTTGCGTTTATCCTTTGCTGTTTCGAAATCAGGGGATATGAGTGGGTTTTCCAGTGATTTTAAAGATGTGGATTTAAGCAGTTATCGATATTTATCTTTTTGGGTCAGAGGTGCAGAAGGGGGAGAAATTTTCAGAGTAAGAATTAGTGATGGTGTAAAAGCAAGTGAAATTTCAATTAAAGGTTTTTTTCCGAAAGGTTTATTTCCGTATTGGAGAAGGGTTGTGATTCCTTTAAAAATATTTAAAAGCATAAAAAAATGGAATAAAATAAAAGGTTCTTTGAGTTTTGTTTTTGATTATAAAGTAAGCACTGTTCGTCAGGGTGTGATTTATATTGATGAAATTGTATTTGAATAAACTATGACTTTTCAGTTAAACTACATTAAAGTAGGGGGATAAACAGGGTGATAAAAGATTTGCTTATTAAAAACCAGGGGTTTATTTTTAGTGTTATGATTTTTATTTTAATTTCTTTTGTTGTTATTTTATTAATTTGGCTTAAAAAAATTGCAGGGAGAAAAGATCCTTTATCTGTCAAGGGAGGGGAATTTGTTATAGGAAAACAATTGAAGGATGACATTCATAAATTATCGGAGTTGATTAAGGAAAATAATAACGCAAAACAACAAATAGAAGATTTAGCAAAAAATTTACGCAATGAAGAGGAAAAAAGAAAAAAAGATAAAGCGAATATAGATAAAGAAAAAGCAGAAGAAAAAAAGAAGTTTAAAGAATCTCTTAATGTGTTAATAAAAAAAATAGCATCTGTCGAGATTAATCAAAAAAGCATTGATTCATCCATAGAGGCTTTACAGAATAGAATTGAAGACATGAGAGAAGATATGAATAATATGGATAGTAGTGGGAGTGTAAATGCTGACGGGAGCAGTAATAAAGAATTGAAACACGAAATCGATAGTTTAGAAGAGGAAATAAAAGCAAATCAAAAACAAATGGAAAATTGGTATAGGCTTTTTGAAAGCATTGATGCTGATATGGTGGATATAAATAATAAATTGAAAGAATTAGAGGAAAGAAAGAATTAGAGGAAAGAAAGAATTAATTGATGAGGTAAGAGCAATTGAAAACATTTAATAAAATGAGAATTATCGATTTTAAAATGGGTAAAAATTTATTTTTGGTTGGTATTCTAATTGTGTTTTTTATTATAGGAATAAATAGTTTTGTTCTGTCTATGGGAAAAAGACCTAAAGAAGTTAGGCCTTTGAAAGAGGAAGAAAGTGTTTCTCAAACTCCGGATGTTGAACAGGATTCTGAATCGGTTGGGTTATATCTTTTTCTTATTCTAAATCAAAAATGTCCTGATTATTTTCAGGATTTTTCCATGGAAGGAATTAATCCCTGGGTAAGATTATATAGTACAAGGTATTTGTATCCATGGGCAAAGGAGCTGGAAAATTGTCCGCAGAATTTTCATTGTATTTTACATTTGGATTCTCTTTTAATAAAAGGGATAGAAGAGTTAGTTGCCGGAGAGAAAGAAGACATTTATTTTACTTTAAGCAAAAAGCCTGTGATTGATTTAACAGAAGAGGATAAGGATTTTATTTTTAAGTATTTTTTTTACATTCCCATACAGGTAAATGCTGATTTTTATAGCCGTTATAAGGAGTTAAAATCATTACCCAGACATCGTTATACTAATCAGGATTTTTTAGATCTGGAGGTTTTATTTGCTCTGTCCTGGCTGGATCCTCAGTTACAGAAAGAATATTTTAGTCGATATTTTAAAGGGAAAAATCGTTCATTTACCGAAAAGGAAAAAATGAACGTTTTTGAAAAACAAATGGAACTTGTCCGTCAGGTTATTCCCTTATTAAAAGCCTTACAGGATAAAAAACAAATAGAAATAATGTGTACCCCATATCATGAAATTATTTTACCGTTGATTCATGATAGTAATTTAGCCAGGGTTTCCGATACCGAAATTAAATTTCCTACCGAAAATTTTTCTTATCCGGAAGATGTTCAAAGTCAGTTAGCTAAAGGATTAATTACTTATGAGACGTTTTTTGGCTCTTATCCCATGGGCTTATGGTTGCCGGAGGGGGCAATAGCTGAAGAGTTATTTGTTTTCTTTAGTTCTTTTGGTATAAAATGGATATTTGTAGAAGAAGATATTTTAAGAGAATCTCTGGAAGAGGAAAATTTATACCATTCTTGCTTTTTTGAAAAAGAAAAAGATATAACTATTTTTCCTTTACATCGGGGAATATCAAGAAAGATAAATAATATTTATTTTTTGCAGGGAGCGGAAAAAGCAAGTAGAAAATTGGTCAGTGAATTATTTCGTATTAGGAAAAAGTTTAAAAAATTTCAGCGCCAGCCGGAGATAGTAACGCTCAATCTGGAAGTAGATAGTGATTTCATTTTTAAATTAGATGAGGTTTTTTCCGAATATCCTGAATTGGTAACTACTACTTATCCTAAATGGTTTGCTAATTATCCTTACTCAAGGCAATTGGATAACATAAAATGTGATTCGGAAAAAGGTGGTTTTTCTGCCTGGATAGGGAAAGAAAGGCAAAATAGGGCATGGAATAATTTGGTTTATGCCCGTGAGGCAATAGGAAAATATAAAAATAGCGGTGAAGCAAGAATTAAACGATTAGATGCAGCATTCGAAAAAATATATACTGCTCAGGAAGCAAAATGGTTTTTCTGTTTTGGGCAGGATAATGAAAAAATCGATTTAGATAAAGTAGAACAGGAATACAACGATTTATTAGCGGATATATATAAAGATATAAGGTATAAGGTTCCTAATTACCTATTAGTTCCTTCAACGGACACGGTAAATGTTGTAGATGCTGATATTATCTTAAAAGTTCATGACCCACTGGGAGATGATAATGGTAGTGGTGATTATATTTATCCTCTAAATGATGTTTTTGTTCCGGGTATTTTTGATTTGGAAGAGTTTTCAGTGAGAAAAAAGGAAAAATATTTTGTTCTCAGTATAAAATTAAATAAATTGGATAATCCATGGCAATTACCGTTAGGAATGAGTTTTCCGATAGTTGATATTTATATTGATTTGAATAATATTCCCAGAGCAGGAAGTACTTTTCTTCTGCCACAAAGAAATGCTTATACTATGCCTAAAGATGCCTGGGAATATTGTGTAACAATCAATGGGGAAACACAGGAAATTTATAAAGCAGTAATAAATTCTGATCCGGTTAAAGTTGCTGACGTTAAAGTGAAAATAAATTTTGAGGAAAACATAATAAATGCATATATTCCTAAAAATTTTCTTCGCGGAAATCCAAAAAACTGGGGATTTATTCCCCTTGTTTTAAACTATGATAATGAATCTCCGGACAAAAGGTGGAAGGTTAGCAAAGTAAAAAAAGAAGTTACCCAATGGAATTTTGGTGGCGGATTTTATGAAGAAAAAAATCCTAATATAATTGATGTGATTTTACCTCAGGGTAAAAAACAGAAAAAAATATTAGGTGTTTATAAAAAAAAGCAGGCAGTGCAGATTCCCGCTTTGCGATGTAATTGAAAAATGTGTGGTAGTGTCAAAAAAAGATGACAAATAATTTCCCCCTTTGAAAAAGGGGGATAGGGGGATTTAAGACTATTTGTGACGAGTTAGGTATGTAGGGGCGACTCTTGGTCGCCCGAAAGGTTTGAAGGGTGGGCAAGCCCACCCCTACGCGAAAAATTTGCTAAGTCATTCAAAACACATTTCACTTTTTTCAAAGGGGGGGGGAGACGACGAGAACACAAAACCAAACAAATATTCTCGTTAATAAATTATACAAATTATAAACTAAATGACAAACATTTTGGACATTACTATTGTCAGTAAGGAGGGTAAAAAGTGAAAAAAACAAGTTGGTTAAATGTAAAAAGAATAAAATCATTACTATTGGGGATGACTGTTTTTATTTGTGTTTTTATTTTTTTAAGATTAAGTAAGGATAGTTCTTCTTCTTTATGTATGGCCAAACAACAGATAGCCGGTGATTCTAAAAAGACGGATACGGCGGTTCCCGCAACACTAAAAAATCTTCAGGATTCTTTTGTACAGGTAGCTGATTTGGTAAAACCGGCAGTGGTTAATATCACTGCTACTCATTTAATAGAACAAAAAATGCCTTATTATGAATTTAATTTTGGTGATCCTTTTGAACAATTTTTCAGGGATTTTTACGGTCAGCCAAAGAGGCAGCCACCGCAGAGAAAAAAACAATATCGTAAATTCGGGGCTACGGGTTCAGGGGTAATTATTGATAGTAAAGGATATATTTTGACTAATTATCATGTAGTAAAAGATGCCGGGGAGATAAAAGTTACTTTAAGCGGGGATGAAGGTCATCAATATAAAGGTAAGATAATTGGTAAAGACGATCGATTAGACTTAGCGATAGTGAAGATAAAGTCGAGAAAAAAATTGCCGGTAGCTGTTTTAGGAGATTCCGATAAAATGAAAGTAGGAAATTGGGTTTTGGCGGTAGGTTCTCCTTTTGGTTTAGAACAAACAGTTACTGCCGGAATAGTGAGTGCCATACGCCAGAGTGTTCATATAGAAAACAGGACTTATAAAGAATTGATTCAAACTGATGCGGCAATAAATCAGGGGAATAGTGGCGGCCCATTAGTGAATATAGAAGGCAAAGTAATTGGCATTAATACAGCTATTTATGCACCTATGGGTGGATTTGTAGGAGTAGGATTTGCTATTCCGATTAACAGAGCTAAAGAAATATTGGATGATTTAATCCATAAAGGTAAAGTAATTAGGGGATGGTTGGGTGTAGAAATAAGGCCGGTAGATGAAGCCATTGCCAAACATTTTGGGTTGAAGAAGAAAGAAGGGGCATTAGTCAATAAGGTGTTTGCTAATACTCCTGCGGAAAAAGGGGGACTCAAGCGGGGAGATGTTATTCTGGAATTTGATGGGAAAAAAGTAAAAGATTCCCTTAGTTTGCAGGATATAGTAGGCCGGACTTCGCCTAATAAAAAAGTCAAAGTGAAAATAGTCCGTAATATGAAAGAAAAGAAATTGCAAATCGTAACCGAAGAAATGCCTGATGCTTCCGGGGAAGAAGAAGTAATTGATTCGGAAGAATCTTCACCGGTAGAAGAAGAAGTTTCCAAAGCCTGGCTGGGAATGAAAGTAAAAACCCTAACCCCGTTATTAATCCGGAGATTAGGTTTATCCAATGATGAAAAAGGAGTAGTGATTGTAGAAATAGAACCCGGGAGTATTGCTGATGAAGCAGGTTTGTTGCAGGGAGATTGTATGCGCAGTATAAACCGAATACCTGTACCTAATATAAAGGTATTTAATCAGGTAATTAAAAAAGCAAAATTGTCTAAGGGCATTGTTATAGATATAAATAGGAGAGGCAAGTTAATTTACCTTTCGATAACTGAATAAAAGTTGTTTTTCCGGATACAACTTAAATGAGGATTTAATAGATGAATGATTTTTTGGATGGTTTAAATAATGTACAGCGTTTGGGTGTAGAACATAAAGAAGGTCCTTTATTGATTTCAGCCGGTGCCGGCTCGGGAAAAACAAGGGTAATTATTTGCCGTATTGCTTATTTAATAAGTAAGGGAGTGTTGCCCTGGAATATATTAGCGGTTACGTTTACTAATAAAGCCGCTAAGCAAATGCAGGAAAGAATAAATAAATTAATTGGTACAGATGCCTCGGGGGTTTGGATTTCTACCTTTCATTCTTTTTGTACCAGGGTTTTACGGAGTGAAACGGAAAAAATAGATAGAATGAAAAATTTTGTAATCTACGATGAAAATGATCAGGTAGCTCTGATTAAAGAATGTCTTAAGGAATTAAATTGTATCGATAAAAAGCTTAAACCCAAGATGCTTCGGGCTCTTATCAGCAGAGCAAAGAACGAATTGATGGATTGGGAATCTTATCAAATCTATGCTGAAACCTCCAATGACCAATTTAGAGAAACATTAAGTGATATTTATAAATTATATCAGGAAAAACTAAAAAGGAATAATGCCCTTGATTTTGCCGATTTGATTATGATGACGGTGCTTCTCTTTAAGGAACACCAGGATGTTTTGAATAAATACCAGGAAAGATTCAAATATCTTATGGTTGATGAATATCAGGATACAAATCACGCCCAATATAGTTTAGTGAAACTACTGGCCGGTAAATATAATAATCTCTGTGTAGTAGGGGATGAAGACCAGAATATTTATTCTTTTCGCGGGGCTGATATTAGAAATATACTGGAATTTGAAAAAGATTACAAAAATGCCAGGGTAATAAAGTTGGAACAGAATTATCGTTCTACCACTAATATTCTTGATGTTGCCTGGAAAGTAGTAAAAAATAATCAATCTCGAAAAGATAAAAAATTATGGACAGAAAAACCCGAGGGGGCACCTGTTTTTTATCAGGAAGTAGCTAATGAATTACAGGAATCTTGCGGGGTAATTTCTGAGATTAGAAGATTAACCAGTGAAGAAAATCATAATTATCGGGATTGTGCTATATTTTATCGCACCAATGCCCAATCACGTGTACTGGAAGATGCTTTAAGGAAAGAAAATATTTCTTATGTAATAGTTGGAAATATCAGATTTTATGATCGGGCGGAAGTCAAAGATATCCTTGCTTATTTAAGAGTAATAGTTAATCCTCTGGATTCATTGAGTTTAAAAAGAATAGTTAATATTCCCAATCGGGGCATAGGAAAAGCGGCAATGGGGTGGATAGAAAATTATGCCGCCGTGAATAAAATATCGAGTTTCCAGGCAATAGACAGAATAATAACAGAGGAAAACCCGGAAAAAGGAAAGAAGGGGCTTTCTAAAAAAGCAGCTGCCGGAATGAGAGAATTTTTAAAATTGGTAAAAAAGTTTATTATGGAAAAAGAAAATTTAAGAGCAGGGGAATTAATCGGGCAATTGATCAGTGAAAGTGGATATTTGCAAAAATTGGAAGAAGAAGACAGTATTGAAGCGCAGGGAAGAATAGAAAATATAAAGGAATTGGTTTCTGCCGTTTGGGAATATGAAGAAATGGCCGAAGATAAAAGTATTGAGGGATTTTTAGAACAGGTTTCTTTAGTTAGTGGTTTGGATTCGTGGGAGGAAGATCAGAATTATGTTACTTTAATGACTTTACATTTGGCTAAGGGATTAGAATTTCCGGTTGTTTTTATGACTGGTATGGAAGAGGGGTTGTTTCCTCACAATGAAGCAAGTTTTGATGATACGGATTTGGAAGAAGAAAGAAGACTTTGTTATGTGGGGATGACCAGAGCGGAAGAGAGGCTTTATTTAACCAGCAGTGCTTCCCGTCGCCTTTATGGACAGAGCAGATGGAATGTTCCTTCCCGTTTTATAGCAGAAGCAGGGCTTACCTCCGGAGCTGTATTTGAGGATGATTATGTTTCATTATTAACCCAGGAAAAAGAAGAAAAAGTTTTAGAAAACAATAATAATGAAAAAAATCATGATGATGATATTGAATGGTCTATAGGTGATATGATTTCTCATTCTGAGTTTGGAGAAGGAAGAATTATTAAATGCAGCGGTAGTGGGGAGGATTTAAAAGTAGAGGTATTATTTAAAACCGGAGAAAAAAAGAAGCTAATGGTAAAATATGCACCGTTACAGTCAATTTAAAATTAATATGTAATCCATATTTGTTATATTAATTTAAATTTAGTATTTATTTTGCAGGAGCAAAGCGATACTCTCGCCTCAGGCGGATTTCAATTAGTTCTTTAATATTGGTAGCCGCAGACTTCAGTCTGCGTATAAGTTTTAGTTGTATTGTTTTTTGTATTTGTTCTTTTATTTTTTTGTTTTATTTTTTGTTTCTCCTCTCCCTTGATGAGAGAGGATTAAGGTGAGGGTGTTTTGTAGTTGCTCCATTTAGAGATTGTTGAAAAACTCTTTTAAGGTGTCGTTGCGAGGAGCAAAGCGACGAAGCAATCTCGTCGTTATCGTCGAAGAATAAGATTGCCGTGCCCTTAGAGCTCGCAATGACAGAGACAAAAAAGCTTTTTTCAACAATCTCTTTATGGAATTGTCTTTTTGTATTTTGAATTTAGGATTTAGAATTTAGAATTTAGTATTTTATTTTTTTGTAGTTGCAGAGCTTGCTCTGCTATAAAAGGGGGGGAGAAAGATGGGAACAACTTTAAAGGACATAAATTATATTATGAAATTAGCTCGTTTGGAATTAAATGAACTGGAAAAAGAAAAAGATACTCCGGATTTAAATCACATTTTGTTTTATCTGAACAAGGCAGGTGAATTAAATGGTAAAGATGTTAAATCTGAAGAAACAGAAGAAATAAAAGGAGGAGAAATGGGAATAACCGAAAAAGAAGTAGATTACATTGCCGAATTAGCCCGTTTACAATTAAACAAAATAGAAAGGGACCAATATACTAATGATTTAAATCAGATTTTATCTTATGTAGATAAATTAAATGAATTAAACACCAACGGAATTGATCCGACTACTCACGTAGTGGAATTGACGAATATATTAAGAAAAGATAGAGAGGAACCTTCTTCAGTCCAGGGAAAAATATTAAATAATGCTCCGGAAATAGAAAACGGCTGTTTTAAAGTAAAAAAAATAATAGAATAAATAATCTTTCTCTCTGTCATTCCTGCGGACAGGGTGTAGCACAATTTATATTTTTATGTGGTAGCCGCAGGCTTTAGCCTGCGGAAAAACTCCGACGATAACGCAGGCTAAAGCCTGCGGCTACCAAAAAGGCAATTATGACACAGTCTGGTAAGCACTAATCTAAAAATATTACTATTTGCCGTTTTTCCTCTCCCTTGATGGGAGAGGAATAAGGTGAGGGTGATTTTAATTCAAAAAAAAGGAAAACCATGCAAATTAATAAACTTACAGCACATCAATTAAAAGATTTAATCAGCAAAAAAGAAATTTCAGCCGAAGAGGCTATTACCGCTGTTTATAACCGGATAGAGGAAACAGACAAAGATATTTGTGCTTATGTCTCTTTGACTAAAGAAAAAGCTTTCTTAAAGGCAAAAGCCGTTGATAAAAAAATTAAAAACGGTGAACCGGTAGGCAACCTGGCCGGTATTCCCATAGCCATTAAAGACAATATGTGTATCAAAGACGATAAAACTACCTGTTCCTCAAAGATTTTAGAAAATTTTGTTGCTCCTTATAATGCTACGGTAATAGAAAAATTACAAGCCGCAGATGCTATTTTTATCGGAAAAACCAATATGGATGAATTTGCTATGGGTTCGTCAACTGAAAATTCAAGTGTAAAGACAACTAAAAATCCTTGTGATTTAACCCGGGTTCCCGGGGGGTCTTCCGGTGGTTCGGCTGCTGCTGTAGCCGGTGATGAAGCCATATTGGCCATAGGTTCGGATACCGGAGGGTCAATAAGGCAGCCGGCAGCTTGCTGCGGGGTAGTCGGAATGAAACCTACTTACGGCAGGGTTTCCCGTTATGGCCTGGTAGCTTTTGCTTCTTCTTTAGATCAAATCGGGCCTTTGACTAAAGATGTTACTGATTCAGCTCTCTTGCTCAATGAAATTAGTGGATACGATAAAAAGGATTCTACTTCCATTAATGTTTCTGTTCCGGATTATACTGATTGTTTAACTAAAGGAGTCAAAGGTTTAAAAATCGGTATTCCCCGGGAATATTTCATTGAAGGGATGAATCCTGAAGTAAAATCAGCGGTGGAAAAAGCGATAAAATTACTGGAAGGTTTAGGGGCAAAAACCCGGGAAGTATCTCTACCCCATACAGAGTATGCCATAGCAGTTTATTATCTCATTGCTACTGCCGAAGCAAGTGCCAATCTTGCCCGCTATGATGGGGTAAAATATGGATATAGAACACCCGGGGATGTTTCGTTATTGGATATGTATAAAAAAACACGGGGAGAAGGATTTGGTGCAGAGGTTAAACGGAGAATAATGTTGGGGACTTATGTTCTTTCTTCAGGATATTACGATGCGTATTATTTGAAGGCACAAAAAGTAAGAACAAAGATAGTAGAAGATTTTAATAATGTTTTTAATCAGGTGGATGTAATTATTACCCCCACAGCTCCTACTACTGCTTTTAAAATAGGGGAAAAAATGGCAGATCCTCTGCAAATGTATTTATCGGATATTTTTACTATCTCAGTTAATTTAGCCGGAATTCCGGCAATAAGCATTCCCTGCGGCCTTACCGGAGAGGGATTGCCCGTAGGTCTACAAATTTTAGCTCCTCCCTTACAGGAGGAGAGAATACTAACAACAGCATATAGTTACGAGCAGAACACAAAAAAATAAACACCTAAAATAATTTTTATCAGTCTTTAGGTAGTCCATCTTTATTACATTAATTTTTTTTTATTTCCTCTCCCTTGACGGGAGAGGACTAAGGTGAGGGTAATTTTGAATTTAGTGTTTGTTTTTGTCCTTTGCTTTTTCTATTGTTTGTCTTTTTTTCTTTTGTAGTTGCCTGATTTATCAGGCTTTCTTTTAAATTTAATATTTGTCTTTTATGTTTGTAGTTATCTGTTGTCTATGGACTATGGACTGTGGACTATGGACTATTAGTTGTCTTTTGCAGTTAACTTATAACTCATAACTAATAACTCATAACTGTAGTTTTTTTTATCTATGGACTATGGACTATGGACTATGGACTATGGACTGTCTTATTTTTTTTATACTTGGAGGAAAAAATGTCTTACGAAACAGTGATTGGATTAGAAGTTCATGCACAATTAAAGACCGAATCAAAAATATTTTGTAGCTGCTCTACTTTATTCGGAGAAGAACCCAATGTTAATATCTGTCCTGTTTGTACCGGAATGCCCGGAGTTTTACCGGTATTAAATGAGAAGGTTGTGGAATTAGGCTTAAGAACAGGAGTAGCTTTAAATTGCGATATTCCTCCTAAATCTATTTTTGCCCGGAAAAATTATTTTTATCCTGATTGTCCTAAAAATTATCAAGTATCCCAGTTTGAATTTCCCTTAGCCGGAAAAGGATATATAGAAATTGAAATTGATGATAAAAAGAAAAAAATTGAAATTACCAGAGCCCATTTAGAGGAAGACGCGGGAAAATTACTGCATTTTGTCGGGGCCAGTAAAATAGATGGAAGTTTAGTTGATTTTAACCGTTGTGGTATGCCGCTTCTGGAGATTGTTTCCGAACCGCAAATAAGTAGTCCTCAGGAAGCTTATGCTTATTTGCATATTTTAAAAAGTATCTTAAAATATATCGGGGCTTCTGATTGTAATATGGAAGAGGGGTCTTTGCGTTGTGATGCTAATATTTCTTTAAGGCCCAAAGGAGAGAAAACATTAGGAACTAAAACCGAATTAAAAAATATGAATTCTTTCAAAGGAGTAGAAAAAGCACTAACCTATGAAATAAAAAGACAAACGAAGATGTTAGATGAAGGAAAAAGAATTGTTCAGGAAACACGCCTCTGGAACGAAAAAGAAGAAAAGAGCTATTCTATGCGTTCTAAAGAAGAAGCTCATGATTATCGTTATTTCCCTGAGCCGGATTTGGTGCCGGTAGTAGTCTCCGCAGAATGGATTGAGAAAGTTAAGCAGTCATTAACTGAATTACCCCAGGCAAAATGTGAACGGTTTATTGAAGAATATAGTTTGTCTAAATATGATGCCCAGGTGCTTACCTCAGAAAAAGAATTAGCCGATTATTACGAGGAATGCGTAAAAGAAATAGAAAAGAGCAAAAAAGAAGATAAAAATGTTTTTAAAATAGCGGCAAACTGGGTAACGGGTGATTTATTAGGACATTTAAATACCGGAAAA
>JAUVLC010000027.1 GCA_030595925.1 Clostridia bacterium
AATTTCCATTTGTACCACCCGTTTTTGGGGGTAAAAAAAAAAAATGCAAAAAAAATAAAAAAAATAACTGTATTACAATAAATATTTTTTTTATTCCTATGCCGGAACAGGAAAAAGTTCTTAAACCGATTAGAAAATGCATTGACAAAGTCAATTATAAAACTTTTTTATTGCACGGAATAAGTGATAGCGGAAAAACGGAGGTTTATCTTCAGGCAATTGCACAAGTTTTGCAAAAGGGAAAACAGGCTTTATTTCTTGTGCCGGAAATATCCCTTACCCCGCAGGTAATTCAACAGTTTTATGAACGCTTTGGGGAAGAAGTAGCAATTTGGCACAGCCATCTTTCTTTGAGGGAAAGATATGATACCTGGGAAGCAGTTTGTCGGGGTGATATTAACGTGTTGATTGGAACGCGTTCGGCAGTTTTTGCCCCCTTTCCTGATTTAGGAATAATAGTAATTGATGAAGAACACGAAACTTCTTTTAAACAGGAACAAAAACCAATGTATCATACCCGGGAGGTGGCTATTTTTCGTGCCCGACGGAATAATGCAGTATTGATTTTAGGTTCTGCTACACCGTCTTTAGAATCTTATTATCGGGCTAAAGAAGGGGAATTTAGTTTAATTTGTTTAGAACACCGTATAGAAGAAAGAAAAAAACCCTTAGTGAAAATAGTGGATATGGCTAAGGAATTAAGAAGAAATAACCGCAAAATTCTTTCAGGGGAACTACAGGCGGATATTTCTGAGCAAATAAAAGAATCCAGGCAGGTTATCCTTTTTATGAATCGGCGTGGTTATTTTACCACTAATTTTTGTCGTAGTTGTGGTTATGTTTTGCGTTGTCCGCGGTGCAGTGTTGCTATGGTATACCATTTAAAAGAGGAGGGAATGCTTTGTCATTATTGTAACCATAAGGAAAAAGAACCCTCTTTATGTCCCGAATGCGGAAGTAAATATATGCGTAAATTTGGATATGGAACGGAAAAAATAGAAGAAGTGGTAAAAAAAATGTTTCCTTCTAAAAAAATTCTTCGCCTGGATTTAGATACTGCCTATAAAAAAAATACTTATCAAAAAATGTTCTCTTTATTTAAAAAAGGTAAAATAGATATTTTAATCGGGACACAAATGATTGTTAAAGGTTTTGATTTTCCTCAGGTTACTCTGGTAGGGGTAGTACTTGCCGATACAACCCTTTATCTTCCTTCTTTTCGTTCGGCTGAGATGACTTTTTCTTTGCTTACCCAGGTAGCCGGACGGGCAGGTAGAGGAAATATACCGGGCAAGGTAATTATTCAAACCTATAATCCTCAGCATTATAGTATTCAGGCAGCAGGCAAACTGGATTATATCTCTTTTTATGAGCAGGAGATTAAGTTTAGAAAGAATCTTGATTATCCACCTTTTAAACATTTGATAAATTTAGTAGTCAGAGGAAAGAATGTTAATAGGGTAGAGAAAGAAATAGAAAACCTTAAATCTTCCTTGAATGTATGGATTAAGAGAGCGGGGTTAAATTTTATTATGTTGGGTCCAACGCCTGCACCTCGGGCTAAATTGTCAGGAAAATTTCGTTGGCAGATTTTAATAAAAATCGACAAAGGAGAAATGGCAAAACTTGTTTCTTTGTTGCGTCTTTACAAATGCGGAGGCGGATTATATTTAAGTATTGATGTTGACCCAATGAATGTGTTATAAAGACTAAAGACAAAAAATAGTCCATAGTCGACAGTCCATAGTCCATAGTACAAAAACAGAACCGACAGTTATAAGTTATTAGTTATTAATTATAAGTTAAAGACAAAAACAAAAAGTAGTCAAACATATTCAAAAGATACCGAAAGGTAAGTCTGTTTGTAGTTGCTCAATGAACTTGTGCTGAGTGTAATTGAAGTATTGAGCAGAAATGTTTGGGAGTTAGCCTGTCCGCCAGTCTGTAAGGCGGGAACGAGGAAAATAAAGGCAAAATATGTTTCTCTCTAGACGCATAATTTTACCCTATGGGCACGCAAAAACAAGCTAAAAATGGAAAACTCGCTTTGTTCAGATAGTTCCATTTTTTTAACGCTTGTTAAAGGGTGGGCAAGCCCACCCCTACGCGAAAAATTTGCTATATCGTTCAAAACACATTTTCCCTTCATTTTTTAGTTTGTAATTGTAGAGGTTGTTTTGCCGTTCTTTTGTTTCTCCTCCCCTTGTGAGAGGAGATTAAGAGGAGGGGGGAATAAGGCAGGAATTTAGTCTTTACCTTTGTCTATAGATTATCGACTGTCTTGTTTTCGTATTTCGAATTTAGTATTTATTTTTTTATGTCTCTCATTCCTGAGGACAGACTGTGTCACAACTCTGATTTTCAAAGCAATTGTAGTGGCGACATGAACTTGTACTGAGCTTGTCGAATGTATGATGCCCATCGGAAAAAGCATTCATTAGCCCAATACTTCGATTACACTCAGCACAAGTTCATTGGGCAACTACATTGATTGTAAGACAGTCTGGGAAGCAGAAATTCAGTGGTTGTTTTTCTGTTTGTAGTTGCTTGATTTATCAAGCTTTTGTTTTAATTTAGAATTTATTCTTTGTTTTTATTTTTGTCTTTATCCGTAATCTATGGACTATCGACTGTGGACTATGGACTATCTTGTTTTCGTCTTTAGTTTTTGTTTGATTAAAAGATTAATGGGGGGAAGTGATGCGTATTATTTTTATGGGGACACCACAGGATGCAGTTCCCTTTTTGGAACTTTTATTACAAAGAGAGGAAGTTGTTGGTGTTGTTACCCGTCAGGATAAGCCTTGCGGTAGGGGGTATGTAAAAAGATTTCCTCCGGTAAAAGAATGTGCGATTAAACATAATTTATCGGTTTTTCAACCGGCGAAGATTAAAACGGATGAGTTTTTGGAAGAGATGAAAAAACTTAAACCGGATTTAATTGTAGTGGTAGCTTATGGAAAAATATTACCTGAGCAAATTTTAGATTTATCTCCCCGGGGCTGTATAAATATCCATTTTTCCCTTTTACCTCAATATCGCGGTTCTTCCCCGGTGCAGTGGGCAATTATAAAAGGGGAAAAGATAACAGGGGTAACCTCAATGTTTATGGATAAAGGGATGGATACGGGTGAAATTATTTTGAAAAAGGAAGTAGTTATTGAGCAAAAGGATAATGTATTGTCTTTAAAAGAAAGACTTATTAAAGAGGGCTGTATTCTTTTAGAAGAGACGATTAATCTAATAAAACAGGGAAAAGTAAAAAGTATTCCTCAATCAGGACCGCCTTCTTATGCTTCTCTTTTAAGAAAAGAAGATGGTAAGATAGATTTTAAAAAAAGTGCAGATAAGATTAATAATTTAGTGCGGGGAATGGTTCCATGGCCGGGTGCATATATACTTAATCAGGAAAAAGAAGGAACACAAAAAGTTTTAAAAATAATAGAAACAGATCTTTGTACTGTAGAGTCTGAAGTTACCTCTCCTTTTATCCCGGGTCAGATTGTAGAAATAAGAAAACCGGAAGGTGCAGTGATTAAATGCGGAGAAGGATTTTTGTTAATAAAAAAGGTTCATCCGGAAAATAAAAAAATAATGGATTGTTACCAATATCTTCAGGGTAAAAGGTTGAAAGCAGGGGATTATTTAAAATGAATAAAAATATAGAACTAAATGAAGAATTTTTGAAAGCACTCCATTTACTGGAAAAAACAAGTAGAAATATGTTTATTACCGGTAAAGCAGGTACGGGAAAATCAACCTTGCTGGATTATTTCCGTAATACTACTAAAAGGAAAGTAGTGGTTCTTGCTCCTACCGGTGTTGCGGCGGTAAATATCAGGGGAGAAACAATTCATTCCTTTTTTAGGTTTAGGTTTAATGTTAATTTAGAGAAAATTAAAAAAATTAAATCTAAAAAAGCCCGTGCTATTTATTACAAAACGGACATAATCATTATTGATGAGGTTTCTATGGTAAGAGCAGATTTGCTGGATTGTGTGGATAGGTTTCTGAGGTTAAACGGAAAAACTTCCCATTTGCCGTTCGGAGGAACGCAAATGGTTTTTATCGGTGATTTATATCAACTTCCTCCGGTAGTATTAAGTAAAGAAAAAAACATTTTTAATTCTTATTATAAAAGTTCTTATTTTTTTTCTGCTAAGGTTTTTGATGTTTTCAGAATGGAGTTTGTGGAGTTGGAGAAAATATATCGACAGAAAGACGAAAATTTCGTTAATATATTGAATAGTATTCGCAATAACACCGTTACCGAAGAATATTTAAAAATACTTAATTGCAGGGTGAAACCTTCCTTTAAGACGGAGAAGCTTAACGGGGCCGTTTATCTTACTTCTACTAATAGATTAGCTACAACCATAAATCATACCCAATTAAATGAATTAAAATCCGAATTATTTATTTACAGGGGAGAGATTGAAGGAGAGTTTGACAAGAAACACTTACCTACTGATTATGAATTACAGGTTAAGGAAGGGGCACAGGTTATATTGCTTAATAATGATGCTTTTGGGAGATGGGTAAACGGAACGATAGCTAAAATTGTGGGAATAAAAAAAGAAACTCAAGGGTTAGCAAATACTATTTTGGTTAAACTTCCAGGGGGAAACATAGAAAAGGTTAATCCTTATAAGTGGGAATTATTTCATTTTGAATTTAATTCCAAAACCCAGATACTGGAAAACAAGGTTGTTGGAAAATTTGTTCAGTATCCTTTTAAATTGGCTTGGGCAATAACGATTCATAAAAGCCAGGGAAAAACTTTCGATAAAGTGATAATAGATGTTAGCGGTGGAATTTTTGCTTATGGACAAACCTATGTTGCTTTAAGCAGGTGTACAAGTTTGGAAGGGATAACCCTTACCCATCCGATAAAAGAGAAACACATATTTACGGATTATCGGATTGTAAATTTTATGACTGATTATCAATATAAGATTTCCGAAAAGATTTTACCTTTAAAGGAAAAAATTAAGATCATAAATCAGGCTATCCGGCAGGATAATTATCTTAAAATAACCTATCTTAAACGAAATGACGAAAAATCACAAAGAACAGTAAAACCAATTGTAGTGAATGAGATGACTTATTTAAATAGGCCTTTTTTAGGAATGGAAGCATATTGTTTTGAAAGAAAAAACAAACGAGTTTTTAGAGTAGACAGAATATTAGAAATTAGTGAAGGATAAATATTTATCTATTCTATATTCTGCCATTGATTTTCCTGTTCCGTAATTTTTTGGTTGATTTTATTGACTTTCTCTTTGGTAATATTAATCATTCCCGGATAACTGGTAGTATCAATACCTTCTTTAGCCAGTTCTTTATCGATTATCGGATTGTTTATAGAAACCTTCATCATTGTATAATACAAAAACCCAATAATAACAACTACCAATAAAATCTCTATCAACCCAAATCCTTCTTTTCGTTTCATATTATTTACCATTCCTTTTTAAGTTCCCCCTTTGCAAAAGGGGGATAGGGGGATTTTAGAGTTCGCTACAGGGTAATTGAGTTAATCTCTCTTATTTTTTTCTGTGCGTGCTTGACTGTGACACAATTCCTTTTTGAGCTAATTGTAGTTGCCTCATTTATGAGGCATTATTATTATGCGTTCCGCCCAATAAATTGGGCAACTACATCAATTATAACATAGTCTGTTGATACGGAATCTAAAATGTTTTTAAAATATCAATAAACCTCTGTTTCCCAGATTGTGTCTTTTGCCTGTCTAATTTCTTTGCCCAGAACGCAGCTTGAATGTTATTTGCTTTTTCTTCTTCGCTCAATCATTATTCTGATCGATATTAACATCATAATAATACCAAGAATTATTAATAGAGTCTGCATATTTTAAATTTCCCTTTTTTTAAAATTAGGAACTAATTTGTTTTCATTTATTGTATATAAAAACAGACACAAATGCAAGAAAATCCAGGAAAAAGTAATGTCAAAATTGAGCCTGTTGTCGAACTGTATTTCTTGTTCTTTTCTGTCATTGCTGCGAACAGACTATGTCGTAACTCTAATTTAGGTATCCGCAGGTTTTAGAGCCTGTGCCAAAACCCCCTTTTTTGCAACAATTGTAGTTGCCTCATTTATGAGGCTCATTGACAAAATCATTCAGCAGCCCAATACTTCGATTACACTCAGCACAAGTTCATTGGGCAACTACATTGATTATGGCACAGGCTCTTTAGCCTGCGTAATTTTCCCATCTAAAGGTTACGACTACTAATTAGAAAATTGAATTATGATACACTTTGTTCGCGGAAATGACAACAATAGGAATTGGGTAACAGGTTCGATTTATTCTAACTAAGCATATTCATTTTTTTCTTGTTTTTTCGGAAACAATTTATTAAAATAAAATTCAGATATTCCTATAATTATTTTCAATAAAACTAAATAAAACAAATAAAGAATTTCGTTCCGGAACTTATACATTTATTTTAGGACAGGCATAAATAATATGTGACAAAAAAGAATTTTGCTTTTCCATTTAAATCCGGTAAAGGATTATTTTTATGTTTAGAAATATTTTGTTAGCCTTTATTCCTGTATTTGTAGCAGTTGATGCCATCGGACTCTTACCTCTTTTTACTTCCTTTACTCAAGGCCTTGAAAAAAAAGAAAAAATTAAACTTATTATTCAGTCTGTTATTACTGCGATGTGTTTGGCTATAGGGTTTCTGTTTTTGGGGAAGGAAATATTTAAATTCTTAAGTATTACTTCGGGAGATTTTATGATAGCAGGGGGTATATTACTTTTTTGTCTTGCTATCATGGATATTGTAAATTCGGAGGAGAAACGCAGTATAACAACTAAAGACTTGGGAATAGTTCCTTTGGGTACTCCCCTAATTGCTGGTCCGGCAGTTTTAACTACTTCACTTATTATTGTTGAAGAATACGGATTGTATCCTACTTTGATATCTATTATAGCTAATATCTTATTAGCCGGATTGATTTTTTTATTATCCACTTTTTTACTTAAGGTTTTTGGTAAATCAGGATCTAAAGCACTTTCAAAAATAACCAGCCTTCTGCTGGCAGCAATTGCCGTAATGATGATACGCAAAGGCATAACGCAGGTTTTGGGTATGGGGGGATAGAGATTTATTCTAATATAAGATTTATATCAATGAGTTTGGGATGAGAGGTTTATTCTAAATAAAGAATGTTTATTAATGATATTATATGGTAAAAAATGAGAAAAATCTTTCTGATTTTATAAATCTTTGATATAATAATAATAGCCTTCTGCAAAATGGCTTTTTTAGCCTTTATTGTCATTCCTGCGAACAGACTTGTGTCCTAACTCTGATTTTTTGCAGCAATTGTAGTTGCCTCATTTATGAGGCATCATTATTATCCGTTCCGCCCAATAAATTGGGCAACTACATCGATTATGACACAGTCTGCAAGTGCGGAATGACCCGCCTTATGGACTGGCGGACAGGCAAAACATTGTATTTTGCAGAACTCTTACAATAACGATTCAAAGGAGGATAAAATTGTGATATTAAATTGTAAGAAATGGAAACTTTTTGAAAATAATTTAAAAAAAAGAGAAAAAGTAAATATTAGTAATAATTTTAAGATTATTAATGCTTTGTATAAAGAAGCGATAGAACTTAAAATATTACCAATGAAAAATCCTTTAGAAGGGCTGGATATCAAAATAAAAATTGCGAAGGTGGTTAATAATGTTTCAACAATTGCTTAAAAGAATTGCTATTGAATTAACTAAAAATAATATTCCTTATATGGTTATTGGTGGGCAGGCTGTTCTTATTTATGGTGAGCCGAGACTGACAAAAGATATAGATATTACTTTAGGAATAGGTTGTGAAAAACTTGAAAAAGTAAGGTTAATTGTTGAGAAACTTCGCTTAAAGGTATTGGTAGATAATATAGAAGATTTTGCAAAGCAAACAATGGTTTTTCCTGCAATGGATGATAAATCAGGGATAAGAATAGATTTTATTTTGTCATTTAGTTTTTATGAGAAACAAGCCATTGAAAGGGCTAAAAAAATTAAATTAGCCAATTATTTTATTAAATTTGCATCCTTAGAAGACTTGATAATCCACAAAATAATTGCCAATAGAGGAAGAGATATCGAAGATATAAAATCAATTTTATTAAAAAATTCCCATTATGACCGGAAGTATATTATCAAATGGTTAAATAAGTTTGATAATTCTTTAAACGGTAATTTCCTTAAAATATTTAAGAAAATTGTAAAAGAGTTGTAGGTAATTCCAAAATTCCAATGCGGGTTTGGAATGAATTGATTGAAAAGCATTGAGAAAAAGTAGTTTATTTCCTTGTAACTTCCAAGGGTGATTGAGATGATAAAAAAGATTTATTTGTTATCCGACTTGAAACAGGTGCCGAATTTTCTCAAGAAGAAATTTGCAGGTTTAAGTATGGAGCACAGGGTGTGTTATTCCAATGATGATGCGAAAATCTATACAGCCGCTGTTTCAGAAAAAATGAAATTAGAAACAATTATTGTCATAATTGATATGTTAAAGGACAAAGATAGGCTTGATAAAAAATATGTCAGGTGGGTTAAGACCGAAAGATGTTCTTTAATTCAGGAGAAAGTGAACAGATATTTTTCTAATCATCATGATTTGTGCCACGAAACAGCGGAAAAAATAACAAAAGAGAAGAAGATAAAAATAATTCAGGACTATGATTTGCTGGCTAAGCGGTTAAGAGATAGATTCTTAAATGAGTATCGTCGGAGGATGAGGAAACCGCAAAATTGGGACAGGAAGAAAAAGGAATTGACCAGGGATAGATTTTATTACCGGATTGAAAGGATTTATGATATGCCTTATCCCTGGAAGCAATGGGACTATAGAAATTCTGTAGTCCAGACCTATTTTTTAACACAAAATGGTCAACTTACCTTTGTTTCCGGAGGGGGTGGTTCCTCCGGGCAAAGAGAGAATCATTCCCGCTATGGATTTCTTTTCGCCCGGTGTCAGAATAAAGGAATTGATATTCCAACACATATTATGGTTTACAATAATCACAATAAATTTAAATATTTGACATCGTCGAAGTCACTGCTCCTTTCCAGTCTGGATCTGGGTTCAAATTATCATATAGATTGGAAGAAAAGAGAAAAAATCTTGAAAAATATTCTGCTACTGCGTGTTAATTTTGGCTATTTTACAAAACACAAACAAATCAAAATAGAAATAGGCAAAGATGGATATTAACTGATGGATTTATTCCAATGCGGGTTTGGAATAGGTATATATTCCTGAAAAATACCGTAAAGTGCTTCCGTCACTAGAAGAGATTGAACGAGGATTGAAGGAATAGGAGAATACGATGGTTACTCTAAGTGTAAGTTCCCCAATCAGAAAGAACTGGGAATAGACAGTATCATTATTAATAGCAAATGGCGAGAAGCTATATCTTGATTTCTTGACAATGACTCCGATGATTTTATAGAGAATCGGTTGAAATAAATGACCACAACAGAAGGGCTTTTTAGGATAAAATGGAGGTGGTATGAAACTTGAGTTAAGACAGGATCATAATTATATAAAATGGCTGACATCTATCAAGACCAGGGTTCAGCAGGCACAGCTTAAGGCTGCGGTAAAAGTAAATACCGAACTTTTAATGCTTTATTGGGAGCTTGGCAAAGGTATAGTCGAAAAACAAGTTCACTCCCATTGGGGAGATGGACTTATTGGGCAATTAAGTAGGGATTTAATGACAGAATTTCCGAAAATAAAAGGATTTTCCAGAACCAATCTTATGTATATTAAAAAATGGTATTTATTTTATGAGCACAATTACCATAATGCAAAAGTCCAACAGCCTGTTGCACAAATCACCCAAATACCTTGGGGTCATAATATTGCCATTATTACCAAGTGTAAAAATATCAAAGAAGCTCTCTATTATGTCCAAAATACTATTATGCATAACTGGAGCCGCAGCGTGCTTATTCATCAAATTGAAAGCGGTTTGTATAAACGGGAAGGAAAAGCTGTTAATAATTTTGCCTTAACATTACCAAAGCCTCAATCTGATCTTGCTATGCAAACTCTTAAAGACCCATATATTTTTGATTTTTTGAGTATGACAAAGGATTATAATGAGCGGGATTTGGAAAACGCTTTGATCGGGCATATTACAAAATTTTTATTTAAAAAGCGTTGACTCTCAATTGCGATCAAAGGAAGATGCATCAACCATTGGCATTTTGATCTGCAAGAAAAAGGATAAATTGATTGCTGAATATGCCCTGAGTGATATCAAAAAGCCCATTGGTGTTTCGGAATACCGGTTAACACAGTCTCTACCTCAAAAATTTAGATCCAGCCTTCCTTCAATTAAAGAGATTGAGATGGAGTTAAGCGGGGATATGGGGATAAAGAAGAAATGAATAAAGAAAATCGATTAAAACAAAAGACCAAAACTGAAGGGCTTTTTAGGAGGTAGTGTCAAAAATAAAATGGTAAAAACTCAGAAAAGAGTTATAAATAAAAGAGAATTTTTTCATAATGTAGGGAAGAATAATGATAATTGTGGGAATTTGGTAGCCGCAGGCTTTAGAGCCTGTGCCAAAACCCCCTTTTTTGCAACAATTGTAGTTGCCTCATTTATGAGGCTCATCGAAAAAATCATTCAGCAGCCCAATACTTCGATTACACTCAGCACAAGTTCATCGGGCAACTACATTGATTATGACACAGGCTCTTTAGCCTGCGTAATTTTCCCATCTAAAGGTTATGATTACTAATTAGAAAATTGAATTGAGA
Organism: Clostridia bacterium; assembly: GCA_030595925.1. Classification (GTDB taxonomy): domain Bacteria; phylum CBDUZB01; class JAGLHV01; order JAGLHV01; family JAGLHV01; genus JAGLHV01. The sequence continues at coordinate 10,824 of JAUVLC010000027.1, forward strand.
TACACTTTGTTTGCGGAAATGACAACAATATGACTTGGGCAACAGGCTCAATTTATTTTGGCTAAGCACACTCATTTTTCCCTTGTTTTTTCGGAAACAATATATTAAAATGAATTTAAATATTATTGTAATTATTTTCAATAAAAATAAACAAAATAAATAAAGAACGTTAATTGATGTTCCGGTAGTTTTGAGTATTTCATTTAAGCTTTTAATACGTTTAATACAGCACACTCTTAAGGCCGTTCCACAAGAAATTCTATGCGGATGAATAGGGAGAAACTTGTTAAAGAGAAAGGAACCAAAAATATGAATAAAAAACCGAAAAAGCGTAAAAAATCACTGCCTCAAAAAGATAAACCTCGCTGCGGCTTATGTGGAAAAACAAAAAATCTTGTTAAAACGGAATGCTGTGATAATTGGATATGTGACGATGAACAGAAATATGTATTGTTTTCCTATGCACGAAATAGTTGTTATAGAAACCACCGCCGTTTTACCCTATGTGGTTATCACCATACCGAAGGACATCCAGGGAAATGGCAAGACTGTCAAATATGTAAAGAATCTTTTCAAACAGAAATGTATGTTTGGTCTGGAACAAATGAATATAATTTTGAAAAATTAGAAAGTCCTCCAAAATATGAACCAACAAAATGCTCAAAATGTGGTAATATAATCGTATTAAGCGAAGGTGGCTATTCGTCACTGGGCAAAGATTATTTTTGCGAAATTTGTACTGAAATTGAGTTGGATGACTAAAAACAACGTTTTCTATGTGTAAGGTGAGAAAATTGAAGAGTAGACTGAAAATTCAGATTGAGGCATTGAGTTTGATGGTTAATGATGCTAAAACATTTACAATTGTTTCTTATATGGAAAAAGCGGGATAACTGACAAGACCGCAAGAACTGATTTGAAGGAGTTAGCTGTTCAAAAGATGGTGATAAAAGTAGGACAAACGAAAGGGTCATTTTTCCAAGCAAAAGGGCAATTACTGATTAATTAAATCCTGCACAGTGGAAGAATTAGCAGATTTTTTTAATGCATGGAAAAAGGAAATAAATAAAATTCCATACAAAAAATTTGGTGTGGGGTAAATGATTATTAGAGAGTGAGTAATAAATATTTATGTATTTTTCGGATTGGAATTTTGTTGTTTTGATACTAACACTATAAGGCTGAGGTGGAGGAGAAAAAGATGTTAGATGCGATTAGAAATCTTGGTATTTTGAAAATGATTCAGGAATTCCCTGATGTATTCAATCATAAAGCATTGGAATTGTCAGATAAGTTTCTTGAGCAAAGGAAAAAAGCAATCCAAAAAGGAATTTATGGTAAACTTCAGTTTGAGCCGATTAATGACGAAGAGATAGGACTTTTTTCTATAAATGGGGATAAAATAAGTTTTAAAACTATTAAAAAAGATGACAATACATCAAAATATATTTTCCGAAAAACTCCTGGCTCACAGGCTGCATATATCTCACCGACATGGAAGGCAGCAAAAAGTGATAAAAAATTACAAAGCACTATTAATCATTTTGAAAAACAATCGAAAGATAAAAATATATCAGAAGAAACCAGAAAAATATTTTGTAAAGTAATTCAAGTTTTTAAAAGTAATTCCATTTGTGTAGAAAATAAGGGGAAGATAGAAGAAAAAAGTTTTTGGGAAATTTATCACTCAAAGAAAAGGACAAAAGAAAATACAAGAGGTTGTAATGTTTTTACTATTGTGATTGATGGCAAATATCCAGGAGAGATAAAAGAATTTGTAAATGATGCTTTGTCTAAAATAGCTGAAAGCTTTTATACAAGCTCTGGAATTACTCCAACAACAGGTGAGTGTAGTGTTTGTCATAATAAGGATAAATTATTTCCTAATGTTTTAAGTGGTGTTGGTATTAACATTGCCAATATTGATAAAGCAGGATTTTTCCCTGGGATTACAAAGGAAACTTCTACAAAAGCATTTCCAATATGTTCTTCTTGTGCGGAAGTTTTATTTATAGCCAAATCACATGTTTTACCAGATTTTGTTCAGTCAATCTCCGGACATCAGGCATTAATTATTCCACATTTGGTTCACAGTGAAAATAAATCAGAAGGTTTGGATATCCAATATGCATTAAAGCTTCTTATTCGCGATGTTGCTTCAGCGGAAAGTACAGAGGTAGGAATTATTGAAGACCTTGCTGACAATAAAGGAATAGGTACTGTTTCTTTCCTGTTTGGAGAAGTTGGGGGACAATCTGTTCAAAACATTAGAAAGTTTTTGCCGGATATTTTACCCTCAAGACTTTCTGAAATTGCAAAAGCAATTCATACAATTAATAATATTCACAATCAATATTCTAAAGATCATCCGTGGCGATTAAAAAAAAATCCTTTGGATGGAAAATTACAAATTATTCGGAACGTTTTGGGAATGGCTAAATATGTTAAACCTCTGCAAGGTAAAAGAAAGCCATTTAAGGCTTCTTCTGTAGATAGTCTTGATTTATTAGAGGCAATTTTTATGAAAAAGGAGTTTCCTCTGAAAGCCCTTATCCCTGAATTTTCGGTAAAACTTTCTTATGATTTCTTAGGAGCATTTTCAAACGAAAAGCTGGAACCGGTTTTCGTAATAAGGAATAATATTGCAAATATGATTTATCTTTTAAAATTTTTAAACAAATTGGAGGTTATAAAAATGGCAGAAAATGTTAATCTAATGGGTAAATATTTTGAAGGGTGTGACGGGCTTAAACTTCTTAATGAATTTTTAAGCAAAGAGGCGACCGGGCTGGATAATGCAGAGAAACAATACTCATTTCTGGTTGGGTTGCTTTTTGGCAAACTTATTGCCTTTCAACAAGCAAAAAAGGTTTCTAATAATGCATTACGATGGTTAAAAGGTTTAGAAATTGACCACTATGATTTAATGGAGATATTTATTAAGACTCGCAGCAAACTTGATGATTACAGTTTTCAACGACCAGCATGGTCTGAAGAAATGAAAGGGGTTGCGGAAGCAATCGGTGCACTTGGTTCGCAAATTGGTTCAAATTGGGAAATAAGCCGAAAGGAAGTGCCCTATTATTTCTGTCTTGGGCAAAGTCTTTCAGGTTATTATTTACCCAGCAAAAATATTGAAAATAAATCAAACGATAAAGGAGGAAAAGAAGATGACACAACAAAATGACCCAAAACCAAATAATGGGGATGCCCCGGATGTGATTAAGAACAGAAATGAGTTTTTGTTTATTTACGATATAAAAAATGGAAATCCTAATGGCGACCCCGATGAAAACCGTCCCCGGATAGATAATGTCTCAAAAAAATGTTATGTAACTGATGTACGACTCAAAAGATTTATAAGAGACTATTTGATTCAGACTGATGGGGAAGATACTATTTTAGTAACAGAAGTAAATAAAAAAACAGTTAATCTCACTGAAAGGGTAAAGATGAGGTTGATTGCTGATGAACTTGTTGAGGAGAAACAAAAAGAAATTAAAGGTAAGGACTTGCTTGATAAGTTGCTTCAATATTTCATAGACTTAAAAATGTTTGGTAGTCCGCTTGCGTTTAAAGATGCACCTGATAGTTGGGGAGAAACCGGAACATTGACTGGTCCTATTCAAATAAATTTTGGTGAAACCTTACATCAAGTGAAAGGGATTACCTTTCATGGAACAGCTACTTTTGGGTCAAGTAAGGAAAAAGAACAAGGAACATTTACAACATATTATGCTATACCCTATGGTTTAATTGCTTTTCATGGGGTGGCCAATGAAAATGCCGCAAAAACTACTAAACTTAGCCAGGCAGATATGGATAAATTCAAAACAGCTTTATGGAAAGGGGTTAGAGAATCAACATCAGCTAATACACGTACTAAAAAAGAGCAACAGCCAAGACTGTTAGTAAACATCATCTATAAAGAGAAAATTGAAATTACAGATACAAATAATAAGAAAGTGGAAGTTCTGACGGAATATCACATTGGATCGTTAGAAGAAAAAATTGAATTAAAACCAAAGGTTGGCGAACAAATAAATATAAAAACAATTAACGATTACACCCTTAATCCAACAAAATTATTCAATGCTATTAAAAAAGTAAAAGATAAGATAGAACAAATTGAGTATTGTTTTTCACCGGAATTTAATGACATATTTGTAGATATAGATGGTAAGAAAATAAATTTTGTTGATAAACTTAAAGAAATCGCAAAGGAAGATAATAACGGTGGTAAATATTTTAAAGTTACAGATCTCAATATAGACAGGTTAATCACAGGAGTATAAACCATGAGTGAGTTACCTATAATTATTTTTCGTTATAGCGGAAAATATGCCCATTTCAGACGACCATATACAAATGTTTCTTCGCTATCTTATCCGTTTCCACCGAGACCGACAATTGCTGGTCTTCTGGGCGCAATTCTTGGTGTTCCAAAAGATCTGGTTGCAGATACTTTTAGCGAGCAAAAACTAAAAGTTGCTATTTCAATTGAAAACCAAATCAAAACAATTACCCATGTTACAAACTTTAGACAGGATGGAATTGGTGGGATTGATTATGTTATCAAAAGACCAAAAAAGGACTGGAAGCCAAAAGAACTTAAGAACGTACCTGCTTATAATGAAGTTACACAAATTCCTATGGAGTTACTTGTAAATCCTTCTTATTTGGTATATGTTCACATTAATTCAGATATGTTTGAAAAGTTGCTTTCCCGATTAAAAACAGAACGATTTGTTTATACTCCGTGTCTTGGTTTATCTGAATTTTTGGCAAAGATTGAATACGTTGCTGATGATAAGGCAGGGGCTCTTAATGTAGGAGAATATGAGGTTAATTCAGTAATTCCAAAAGATGATTGTATATTAGCAAGAGAAATGTTAATGCCGGAAAAACATCAGATTCAGGAATTGAAAGCACCATATTTAGGAACAGCCCAAAGGGAATTTACTTATAGAAGATATCTTGTAAATATGATTTGTGAATCCCTTCCTGTAAAGCTCAAAATACCATGTTATAAAGTCAATAATAAGATAATAAATTTTTTATAAGGTAAGCTATGAGTGAATCACTTATTTCGCATGCGCTAAATGAACCATTATATTTAAAAAATCATATTGAGCAAGTTATGAAAGCCTCAAAATATCTTGTTTCCAAAAAGCATCTTAATTTCAAAGGGCTTACTTCTGTTCAAATTGAAAAAATTATTATTTTAATCGCTGTATGCCATGATTTTGGTAAAAGTACTGTATTTTTTCAGGATTATATTCGCTGTAAAATGAATGGACATGATTATGTCGGTAATGAAAGGGATAAGTCACATTCGCTCATTTCCGGGCTTTTTGGTTGGCACATGGCTGAAAAATGGATTAAAAAAAATGAAAATATGGAAAATCGCTGGAAGGTTTTTCTTCCGTTCGCAGTGCTTACTGCAATTGCAGGACATCATGGTTCGTATAGTAGCATTGAAGATATAATTAGTGCTATAAGTGAAGGGGTTGATTCATATCTTTTGCCAAAACAGATTGAAAACATTAAACATGAAATATTTTCATATTCCTTTGAAGAGTTTGATTTAAATGATGGCACTAATTTTAATTTAGACACAGTAAAACATATACAGAAACAATTAAGAAAATTTCATCGAGAATACCATAAAGAAATTTTGGAAAATCAGATAGAACAAAGAATATTCGGACTTTTATTGTATTCCATTCTTCTAGAATCGGATAAGGCATACCTTGCATCAGATAATCCGGAACAATATGAAAGAGAATCTATTGATATTCCGGATAATATTGTAGATAAATTTATTGAAGGTCTTGATAAAAGCGCAAAAATCAATGAGGAAAGAGAAAAAGCATACTGTTCAACAACAGATGGGATAGAACAATTTCCTCTCATTGAACGGATTCATTCAGTAACGTTACCTACTGGATTAGGGAAAACGCTTTTAGCAGCATCATGGGCAATCAAGCTTAGAACACGGCTACAAAAAAACGGAATAATTCCAAAATTAATTGTGTCACTTCCATTTTTATCTATAATTGAACAAACTGATAAAATCTATAAAAAATTTCTAAATAATTTATATGAACATAGATTAGATCGACTTTATACCGCTAGTTATTCTATAGCAGACTTTGAGTATAAGGATGGCATTGATAAGGAAGAAAGAAGTGATAACTCCGTTGACTTTTATTTATCAACATGGAATTCAGAAATTGTTGTTACAACATTTGACCAATTGCTTTATTCGATTTTTTCTTTAAAAGCAAAACATCTTATGCGGTTTCATAACCTTTTTGATTCAATCCTTATTTTCGACGAAATTCAGGCACTTCCGTCTGATTTATGGAAACCTTTTGAATTTTTCTTCAAAAAACTTGCAGAGGTTGGTAATACACATATTTTATTGATGTCCGCAACCCAACCTGACTTTTTCCCTGGAGCTATAGAAAGAGTCCCTGAGCATAGAGAATATTTTAATGATAAAAACAGAGTTAATTTAAATATTTGTTCAAAACAATTATCTATTAAAGATTTTATTGAAAATCTACCCCCAAAATTAAATGACCTTTATAACAGGTCAGTTATGATTGTCCTGAATACAAGAATGTCAAGCAAAAGTGTTTATAATTCTGTAAAACAGGCGATGAATAATGGAAGCATAAAAAAGCGGCCGTTAATTTATCTATCATCATATGTTACTCCGGCACAACGTATCAAAAGAATTGAACGTATACATAAATATATCAAGAAATGTAAAAATCCTTTAATAATTACAACTCAGTGTATAGAAGCTGGAGTAGATATTGATATAGATTATATTATCAGAGATTGGGCTCCGTTGGATTCAATTTTTCAAGTATGCGGGCGTTGCAACAGAAATGGAGAAAAAAGTCTGGGCATTGTAGAGATTGTAAAGTTATTGTCTGAAAATAACAAAGCATTTTCTTCATTAGTTTATGATGAAAAATTATTAGAAAGCACTGCTTTTAGCCTAAATAATAGTACTAATTTAACTGAAGACAAATTTTATGATTATGGGACAAAATATTTTCAATATGTGCGGGAAAATTTAGGGCATTCTATAAAAGTTGTAGAGGCTTTTGCTAAATATTCGCACAAATATCAATATAATGGGCGGGAAGAAACAGTTAATATTAAAAAATTATTACGTGGAGATGAATGGCAAGAACAGTTTATTGTCTCTTCTTTTGATAATAAATTATCCGAAGATATTAAGGTTTCTTTGGCAATCGAGGATAGATGGAATAGACGATATGCTTTAAAGCGGATACGCAAAAGAATAATGGAAAATTCAATAAATGTTAAATTTAAAAAGTGGATGCCCAATAGTCCGGATAATTTTACTGATTACTCAATTGGTAAATTTAGGATATTAGATGAACAATTTTATGACAAAAAAGGTGTTGGCTTTAATGTTAATATAGCTGAGAAAGTAGGCGGACAAAAAATCATTTAACTTTGCAGAGAGATAATATGAATATTGATGCCATATATCTTTGGTTGGGAACAGACACAAAACTATCTTCAAATTTTGCCGAAAAAGTGCGTGGTTTCATAGGCAAGAAGATGATTGAAGATACCAATATTCATAATCATGAAGCTGGTGGAAAATGTATTTACCGTTATCCTATAGTGCAATATAAAATACTTGATAAAATCCTTTTACTCATTGGAATTCAAGATGGAGTGGATTCGGTGTGGCAAATATTCGAAAATATTTCGAGACTTGATCTGGATAATAAGGAATATGAAATCTTAGACAAAAGATCATTTCTGAAACAGAACAGTTTAACATATGTTGATAAACATATATCCTACTATTTTCTTACCCCCTGGCTTGCGCTGAATGAAAAGAATTTCCCAAAGTATCAGAATCTGAAAAATTGGAAAGAAAAGAAAGAATTTTTGGCAAAAATTTTAATCGGCAATATTATTTCTATGTCAAAAAGCCTTGGTTATACTGTGCCGGAGCCTATTATGATAGAGATTGATAACCTTAAAGAAGTTAAGACATCACTTAAAGGCACTCCCATGCTCGGTTTTTTTGGTGCTTTTTCCGTTAATTTTGCTATTCCTGATTATTTTGGCATTGGTAAATCTGTTTCCCGGGGATTTGGGACGATAGTCAGAAGTCAGAAGACAGACAAAAGACAGTGTCAGTGAAGAGACAGTGTCAGTGAAGAGACAGAAAACAGACAGAAAAGACAGTGTCAGTGAAAAGACAATAAGACAAAGAAAAGAAAACAGACAAAAGACAGTGTCTGTGAACAGTGTCAGTGTCAGCAAAAGGCAGTTGCCAGAGCTTAGAAGGCAGAGCATAAAGCTTTGCAGTTCAGCGGCAAGTGGTATAGGAGTGAAATATTTGTACAAGGGAAATTAGTTACCATACAAAATGATAAAAAACATCAAAAATGTTAGGTAAAAATATATTGACATTTATTACCTAACAAATTATAGTATATAGTATTATGTTAGGTAATAGGAGTAAATATGCGTGGAGTAATAAAAGGTGTTTTGGCTGAGGAACTTGAGAATTCACTTCGTATGAAGAAAGAATATGAAAAAGCTTTGAAAAATTTGCCTGAGGGATGTCTATCTATGAAAAAGATTTCCGGTCATAACTATTATTATTTGGTGAAAAGAATAGGTGAAAAAGTAAAGTATATCTATAAGGGTAAAATTTCTGAAGCAGAAAGAAAGAAATATGAAGAAGCTAAAATTCTTAGAGCTAAATATAGAAAACTTTTATCACAGGTTAAAAAACAAATCAGATTTTTAAAAGGGTCTTTACGTGGAAAAGAAGCAATATGAACTATGTCTTGAAATTTTAAAGCGGTTTAATAAAGCCGGGATAATAGATAATTTTATTCTTATAGGCAGTTGGTGCATATATTTTTATAAAGAATATTTTTCCAGTATTCCATATATTGAGCAAATTACTATCAGGACCAGGGATATATATTTTTTGATAAATAAGCCTGTAAGTATAAAACAGGAAATCGATGTGCCGGAACTTCTTAAAGATTTGGGTTACATTACGATTTTTAGTGGTAATAGGGGTTACCTTAAACTCAATCATCCGGACTTGATAGTTGAATTCTTAGTTCCTGAGAAAGGCAAAGGGACGGATAAACCTTATCCTCTGCCTAAATTAGGGATTAATGCAACAGCCTTAAGGTTCCTTAATTTTTTATCCTCAAATACTATTAAGGTTAAAGTGGATAATTTTTATTTGACTTTGCCTCATCCGGCCAATTTTGCATTACACAAGTTAATTATATTCCAGAGAAGGTTGAAGGAAGAAAAGGCGATAAAAGACAGAAATACTGCCGTTGAAATTTTGAAGACATTGATTAATAAGGGCGAGTTGGATATTATTAAAAATGTTTTCAATACAGTTCCTTTAAAGTGGCAGAATAAAATTATTAAAGGATTGGAATTGGCTGAAGAGCATAATATTATAAAGGTTTTAAAGCAGACAACAGATAACGACAGTGTCTGTGTCGGTGAACAGACAGATGACAGAGGACAGAAGACAGACAAAAGACAAAAGACAAAAGACAGTGTCTGTGAAAAACTGTGTCAGTGTCAGTGAAAAGACAATGAGACAAAGAACAGAAAACAGAGGATAGAGGATAGAGGATAGAAGAAAAGGATAGTGTCAGCAAAAGGCTGTGTCAGAAGACAGAAAGTCAGACAACAGAAAACAGAAAAAAGACAACAGAATACAGAAGACAGAGGGCAGAAAGAGAACAGTGAAAATTAGCTATTGCATTCCCAACGCACATATTATGTAATATGTGTATTAATAAGTAACAATTTATATTTAGAAGGGAATATATCAATAAAGAATGTCTTATAAAGGACGGCTTTTAGAAAATATTGTTGCCGTTGAATTAAAACGCAGAAGCTATAGGGAAAGATTGGAGATTTTCTATTGGGATAATTATAATGTTGAGTGTGATTTTATTGTAAAAAAGATGAAAAAGATTATTATGGCATATCAGGTCTGCAATGAAATTACTATGAATAATAAAGAAAGAGAAATATCCGGCTTGATAACTGCGATGAAAGAATTCAAGTTAAAGAATGGGATTATCCTTACTTCTTCACAAGAGGAAGAAATTAACCTTGATGATTTTAAGATAAATGTAATTCCTATATGGAAATGGCTTTTATGTGAATAGAAACCATGATAATTTGGAAAGGCACTCCCTCCTCGGATTTCTCGGAACATTCTTGGTTAATTTTAAAATCCCGTATTACTGGGAAGTTGGTTTCGAGGGGACAGGGAAAAACAAAGGTTAGGTATTTGTCAAGTATAGACAAAAGAATCCTGTAAATGGTAACTCACTTTTTGTTCATTGAAATTAAAAGAAAAATATAAACTTAAAAAAATGATTTTAGGAGGAATAAATAGATGTCTAATGATACAGCTGAAGTAGCAAATATATATATGTCAAAGTTAGTGAAATTTATGACGGATGATCCAATGCTAATAAAGGAACTCGAAAGAGTTGATCGCGAATTTCCTTTGCTGAATATAGAAGAGACAGCGCGAAAAATAACAATATTTGATTGGTTCATTTTCGATTATAAATTAAAAGCTATTGAGAAAATACCTTTGGATTATTTTATAGAATTAAACACAGATATGTCTGACAAAGAAAAAGAAATATATGAAACCTTCCGGCAAAATGTTTATGGTTTTTTTGAAATAAAAGCAATAAAAATGGGTAAGGAAATGGTTTTAATTGATCTTTTTGATAAAAAAAAATATTGGGTTTGGGATAGAACATCTACACAAAATTTTTTAAAGAATCAATGCATTTTTACGCGAGTGCTTCCTTATCAAGACCATTATATTTTATCTGGGGTGGTCAATGCGTTTCCTTTAGAAGCAACTTATATGTTAAGGCTTGGTTATAAAAGAATACGTGAAAATAAACTTAATACCAGGATTACTCCTAAAGAAGTCGCTAAGATTTTTTCTTCTTTTGAAAAAGAAAAAAAACCACAAAAACTGGATTTAGATACACTCAAAGAAAGATTGGAAAGGAAATTAAAAAATATAGGTTTATTAAATATTACTTCCTTAAATATAATAGAAATGTTTAATAAAAATATGGATCCGTGTAAGGTCTTTAAAGAGTTTAATGAAAAGGCTATTTTCCCTGATGAAAAAGATGCAGATCGTTTTTTAGATCTTTTAATTGCTTTTTGGAATAAAGTACCTCAGCAGAGGCTGGGAGGTGTTTCTCCCGAGGATAAAAGTAAGATTTATTGTCGTGGATTTCAGGAGAAGGTCTTAATAAAAGAACTTATGGCATATTTACAGAATGTAATTAAACCAAATGTTTATGCCAATAAAAAAGCTTTAGATAGAGCTGTTGTTGAAATTCAAAAAAAATGGTTGAATACCAAAAATCCTGAATTGGATGGAATGTGCCCGGGAAAGATTATTCTTGAAGAAAGGAAAAGATTAGGTAATCCACTAAAAAAAATTGAAATGAAGGTAGTTTTCCAATCTATACCGATAACTACTCAAAAAGAGAAGGAAATAGAAGAATTATTTAATACATCGCTTAATTTAACTAAAGTTGGTTGTTACAAAGAAGCGGTTGAAAAATATAAATGCTATTTGGAATTTTTTCCTGAAAATTATATTGCCTGGGGTAATATTGGAATGCTTTATGGACTTCTTCTTAATCGGAAAAAAGCTCTTAAATGTGTACGTAAGGCGTTATCTCTCAATCCTAATTACAAGATAGCAAAAGATAATTTGGAAGTATTAGAGAATGTAAGCAGAGAACATTTGAAGAATTTAGCAAAAAACAAAAAGATACGGTGGTTAAAAAAAAACATCCCCGCTCGTAGGGGGGATAGAGGGTAAACTTTCACATAGTGTTACTATTTGCCAAGTAGTGTCAAAAAAGTATGAAGGAAATGACAAATAATTTTCCCCTTTTTCAAAGGGGGAAGAAAGCATAGTGCATTCTTTTAAAAAAAAAGGGGGGGGAGATGGTAAAAAGATGAGAAGATAGTGCCTGTGTCAGTACAGTGTTAGAAATAGAAAAGAATTGACGAAGGGAAAAACAGGAAAATAATTGTTAAAATTAAATATTCGAAAGAGTTGTTAAAATAGTATATACCATCTTTGCAGATATGCTAAAAAAGTATAGATAATTTTGAAAATAATTGTAGGTAGGAAATATATTCGTCATTTGTTATTGTTGTTGTTTTAAATAATAACCCTGCTAAAATTTAGACAAAGAAAATAAAAGAGGATTAAAAAGTTGAATAAATAAGGGAATAAAATATGCAGCTTATTATTAATACTTACGGTTCGTATTTACGAAAAAAAGATAATTGTTTTTTAGTTAAATGTATTCCGGAAGGAGAAACTGAAGAAAAACGATTTGAAGTTTCGGTAAAAAAGGTAAGCAGTATTATGATTACTACTTCCGCTTATATTTCTACGGATGCGATTAAGTTGGCGATGGATAATAATATAGATATAGTTTTTCTTGATAATTTTGGCGACCCTTACGGTAGAGTATGGCATTCAAAATTAGGGAGTACTGTTTTAATCAGGCGGAGGCAGTTAGAAATATGTGAAAAAGAGACAGGATTAAATTTGGCTAAAGAATGGATTACAACTAAGTTTGATAATCAGATTCTTTTTTTTAAAAAATTGGGACATTCACGACCGGATAAGGAAAATAAAATAAGTGAATATGTCGAGAGATTAGAAAAAATTAAACTTAAACTACAACAGATAAATGGAAGCATTGAAGAAAAAAGAGGGGAGATTATGGGCTTGGAAGGAACGGCAGGAAGAACATATTTTGAAGTATTAAATTTTATAATGCCGGAAAGATTTAAGTTTAACGGAAGGAGTAGAAGTCCGGCAAAGGATGAATTTAATTGCCTTCTTAATTATGGTTATGGGGTTTTATATTCACTGGTAGAGAAGGGGTGTATCATTGCCGGTTTAGATCCGTATGTAGGTTTTGTTCATACAGATAATTATAATAAAAAATCACTTGTTTTTGATTTAATTGAAATGTTTAGAATATTCGTTGACCAGACAGTAGTTTATTTATTCAGCCAACGAAAGATAAATAAGGAATATTTCGACAAAATAAAAAATGGATTAAGTTTAAATAAGAAGGGTAAAGAAATATTACTGGAAGCATTGAATGAAACATTAGAAGAAAGTATAAGATATAAAGGGAGAAATATTAAAAGGCGAAATGTTATACAATTTGAGTGTCATCGCATAGCAAATGGATTAATACAAAACAGTGTCAGTGGAAAGACAGAAGACAGAAGACAGACGACAGAGGACAGAAGAAGACAGTGTCAGTGAAGAGACAGAAGACAGTAAGACAGTGTCAGTGTCAGTGGATAGTGTCAGCAAAAGGCTAAGACAGTGTCAGTGAAAGACTGTGTCTGTGTCAGTGAAAAGACAATAAGACGAAGAACAGAAAACAGAAGACAGAAGAGAGACAGAAGAGAGACAGAAAAGACAGTGTCAGTGATTAGTGTCAGCAAGACAGAGTTAGCAAGAGGGAAAGATAATTTATGAAGAAAAGGGTTAATAGTGTTGAAGATATGGATGTATTTAAAAAGGCTCATAAAATTACCATAGAGATATATAAAATTACAAAAGCATTTCCACAGCATGAAAATTTTGCTTTGGTTTCACAAATGCGAAGGGCAGCGTATTCAATACCATCGAATTTGATGGAAGGGGGTTATCGAATTAATAAAAAAGAATATAGGCATTTTGTAGGTATTGCAAGAGGTTCTGTTGGAGAACTAAAGTATTTTTTGCTATTATCGAAAGACCTGGGCTATCTTTCTGAGGGTAAATATTCATTTTTACGAGAACTGGCTGAAGAAGTTAGTAAAATGCTTGGTGGACTTATTAAGTCTTTAACCGAGACTGACACTAACACTGACACAAAACACGGATAGTATTATGTTAACCTGGATAATATACGATATTGTCGAAAATAAAAAACGAAATAGGGTGGTTAAGGCTTGTAAAAATTATGGCCTTTACCGAGTTCAGAAAAGTTGTTTTTTGGGAAATTTAAATAGTAATGAAATTGATGAGCTATCTTTGCAATGTCAGGATATTATGAATGAAGAAGAAGATTCAATCTATGTTTTTCCGATGTGTGATGAAGATTTTAAAAAAGTAAAATTGTTTGGGCAAAGTTTTGATAAAAAACTTATAGCAGATGAAATAATTTCTAAGTTTTTTTAAAAGTTATACTATGAATGAAATAAAACAAGAGGTATATATTACTCCTTCGGAAGTTATTGAGTATCTTTATTGTCCAAGATTTATTTTCTTTATGAATTGTTTGTGTATTCCTCAACATGAAGAACAGAGATATAAAGTTTTAAAAGGTAGAGAACTTCACGAAAGAAAAGAAGAAATAAATCGAAGTTATTTGAGGAAAAAGCTCAACTGTGTCCAAAAAGATACTTTGGTTTATTTAGCATCAGCGAATTATCATATAAAAGGGATTGTAGATGAAGTGCTTATTTTAAGCGATGGCACACTTGCTCCTCTGGATTATAAATTTGCAGAATACAGGGATAAAACCTTTAAGACACATAAATATCAATCAGTTTTGTATGCTCTTTTGATAAAAGAAAACTATCAACGAGAAGTTAAAAAAGGATATATTTGTTATATAAGAAGTAATCACAAATTAAAAGAAATTAATTATACGGATAAAGATTTTAGAGAAGGAGAAAGGTTAGTAGGAGAAATTTTGGAGGTTGTTCAAAAAGGCTATTATCCTAAAAAAAGTAAATATTTAAATCGTTGTATTGATTGTTGCTACAGAAATATTTGTGTTTAAGAAAAAAAATTTAAAATGATATATGGAGTAAGTATATTTAATAAGAAAAGGGATGTAAGCGGGAGTAAAAAAAGAGGTTTTTACAATAAAAAAAATGATGAAAATTGTAAAAAGAAGGTTTTCTAAAAAATGCCGTTTTCTTTATAGAATAATAGAATTTAAGAAAAATGCTGTTTGAGAAAGTAATCCATTAAAACAAGGATTGAAAC